>NZ_JAVRFI010000025.1:0-98654 GCF_031845785.1 Streptomyces hesseae | reverse complement strand
ATCCACCGCCACCCCCGAAATCATCCGGATTAAAGTCCGAGCCCGTGTCGTCGCCGCCCTCCGGGCCGGAGTAATCCGCGCCCGAAGCGGCATACGCCGGGCCGGTCATCAGGCCACCGAGCATCGTGCCCACCAGCAGCCCCGGCAGCAGGCCGCCGCCGAAGTAGCCGCCTGCCCAGGGGCCGTAGGCGGGGCCCGCGTTCCAGTAGGGCTGGGGGCCCGCGTCGGTCTGGACCTGGCGGGTCAGGGGCTCCTGGCCGTCCGCGAGGCGGGCCGTGTCCGCCGCGCAGGCCGGTACGGTGCGGAGCGCGCCGCCCGGCGGTGCCCACTGGACGTCCTGGACGGACGGGCCGTGGCGCGGGTCGAAGAAGCAGGGCAGCCGGCGCTCCGGCAGCGGCGCCCCCGTGCGGCGGGCGGCCAGGGTCGCCAGGGCGAAGCGGCCGTTGTCGAGGGTCTCGGTGACGCCCTGGACCTCCTCCGGTTTGCCCGCAGCCGCCATCCGGGACTTGGCGTCCTCGTAGGCGTCCAGCGCCCGCGCGTAGTCCGCGCGCATCTCGTCCGTGGCACCGGCCTCGGAGGGCGTGAAGTCCAGCCGGTCCAGTTCCTCGCCGAACGCGGTGATGTCCTCGTCGACGACCACGCGCAGCTTGTCCAGCTCGGCGCGCTCGCGCTCCTCGCGCTTGCGCTTGTTCCGCCGGTAGAGGGCGTACGCCCCGGCGCCGCCCGCGACGACGATCGCGCCGCCGGTGATCAGGCCCGTGGCGCCGACGCCCTGGGTGCCGCCGCCCCAGGAGCCGGGGGCGTGGCCCCTGGCCGTCCGGTCGGCCGAGTCGACGAAGGCGTTCAGCTGCGTCTTCGCGTCGCCGCCGGACCGCTGGACGGAGCCGACGAGGTTGCTCACGGCGTTGCGGGACATCACCGAGCGGTCGCCGGCCGCGTTGAACTTGTCGCCGAGGTGGACGGCGTAGACACCCGCGATCCCGACCCTGGTGCGCAGGTCGCGCAGCACCGTGCTCTGCGGGAACTCGGGGGCGTTGGGCAGCACGGCGACGAAGACGGGCTTGCCCGCGTCCTTGATCTTCTTCGCCAGCGCGTCGGCGTCGGCGGCGGGCAGTTGCGCGGAGGCCCTGGGGTCGACGTAGACGGGGCCCTTGCGCAGCGCCTGGGCCGCGGCGTCCAGCCCGGTGTCGGCGGCGTGCGCGGCGGGGGCGTACAGCAGCGCGCCGGCGCAGGTCAGCAGGGCTGCGATCAAGGGGACGAGCCAGTTCCGGAACGACCTGGCGAGCACCCGGGGGACAGCGACGGCGGACATGGCATGACTCCTCGGCGTCTTCACGGTCTACTGTGCACCTACCACTAAAACGGATCAATCAGGCATATAGGTTCCGTTGTGTCCGTTGCGTCTCAGCCGTACGAGAGGTTGGCGCAGGGGTCGTCATCCGCCGAGCGGGCGCCGCTGGGGGTACCCGACGGCGACGGCGAGGGTGGAGACGACGGCGCGTCCGCGTAGTCGCGCCCGAGCGTGATCACGACGCCGCTGATGTCGGCGCCGCGTACGAACGCCCCCGGGAAGAGCCGGGCGACGGTCCGCGCGTTGCCCGCCTCGCCCGAGCCGAACTCGATCACCGTGCCCGACTCGTCCTGCGAGCCGACCGTCGCGGTATCCAGGACCTCGAAGCCGCTGCTCTTGAGGGAGGCGGCGGCGCGGGCGGCGAGCCCGTCGACCGTGGTGCCGTTGCGGACGGAGACCTTCACCCCCGCGCCGGAGACAGAACCCGAAGGGGAAGGCCCGCTCCCGGCGCCCTTCCGGCCCGCGTCCTTGCCGTCGATCGTCCGGTCCGCCCGGATCGAGGCCCACAGGGCGTCCGCGTCGGGCTGGACGATCGCCACGCGGTCGCCGTCGTAGCGCCAGGGCAGGGTCACGAACTTCATGTCGTGGAGGTCGATGTTCTTCAGCGACATCGCGAACGACAGCATCTTGTCCGCCGAGCCCAGCCCCGGGTCCACGGTCATCGACTTGGTGGCCGCGTCGGCGAGCGGGAGCAGGGTGGTGGGCTTGAAGCCCTGGGACCGGACCTTCTTGATCAGCGAGGAGAGGAAGGCCTGCTGGCGCTGGATGCGTCCTATGTCGGAGCCGTCGCCGATGCCGTGCCGCACCCGTACGTAGTCGAGCGCCTTCTGGCCCGAGACGGTCTGCCGGCCCTGGTGGAAGATGAGATCGCCGCGCGAGCCGAGGTTGGGGTTGAGGTCGCCCCGGTAGACGTCCTTGGGGACGCACACGTCGACGCCGCCCACGGCGGACGTCATCGCGGAGAAGCCCGCGAAGTCGACTACGACCGTGTGGTCGACGCGCAGCCCGGTGAGGCGCTCGACGGTGTTCTGGGTGCAGGCGGGGTTGCCCTTGGGTGAGCCGCCCACGGTGAAGGCCGAGTTGAACATCACGTGTTGCTGCTCGTTCGTCCAACCGCCGTCGGGGAGCCGGCAGGACGGGATGTCCACGAGGGTGTCCCGGGGGATGGAGACGGCGACGGCGTGCTCGCGGTCGCCGTAGACGTGCAGCAGGAAGGCGGTGTCCGAGCGGCCCACGTCGCCCTCGCCGCCGCCCAGCGAGGCGTTGTCGCCGGACCGTGAGTCGGAGCCGATCACCAGGACGTTCTGGCCGGCCGCCCCCGCGCCGGGACGGTCCTTGGACAGGCCGTCGGCGTCGAACGTGCTGATGTTGCCGTTGAGCCGCAGGTACACCCATCCGGCGCCGGCGACGAGTAGCAGGAGGAACGACACCGCGACCACGGTGACGATCCGCACCCGATGCCTCGGCCTGCCTCGCGTGCCCGTCATGTCCGTACCCTCATCGCTCCCCCGGTTCGTGCCGTTCCGCCCGGTAGGACGGGCTGTCACGAACTTTGGTTGTCCAGTTGCGCAATCTAGCAAGTATTGTGTGGTCAGCCATCAGGTCAGAACGTCACAAGAGCCGGTAGAGATCGGTAGAGAGGCGGTGGAGCCGTCATGCTGCGGAACGCCCTGGAGCCCTGGCACATTCTCGTGGTCGTGCTCGTCATGGTCGTCCTGTTCGGGTCGAAGAAACTGCCCGACACGGCCCGTTCCCTGGGCAAGTCCATGCGCATCCTCAAGAGCGAGGCCAAGGCGATGAAGAGCGACGACGCCGAAGCGCCCGTAGCGGCCTCTTCGGCCGCTCCCGCCGCGACCTCATCCGCCGCTTCCGCCGCTCCTACCCCGCAGGCCGCACAGGGAAGCGCTGTCGACAGCACCCGGTGACCTCCAGGCCACCTGGAGGTCCCCCGCGGTACACCCGCCCCTGGTGTCCTTCCTGCGTCCGCGCACCCCGCCCGGACCTCCAGGAAGGAACAGACCATGGGTTCTCGTCCGTACCGACGCCGTCTCGCATGGGGCGCCGCCGCGCTGCTCGTCGCCGGGATCGCGGTGCCCGCCGCGGCCTCGGCGGCCGAGCACCACGGCCCGTCGGACGTCTCGAGCCACACCCCGAAGAAGGCCAAGAACGTCATCCTGCTCATCGGTGACGGCATGGGCGACTCGGAGATCACCCTGGCCCGCGACTACACCGTGGGCGCGGCCGGCCGGCTCAACATGGACAAGTTCCCCATGACGGGCGCCTACACGACGTACGCCGTCGACAAGAACGGCAAGCCCGACTACGTCACCGACTCGGCCGCCAGCGGCACCGGCTGGGCGACCGGCCGCAAGACGGTCAACGGCCGGATATCCAAGACCCCCGGCACCGACAAGCCGATGACCACCATCCTGGAGCTGGCCCAGCGGGGCGGCCTGGCCACCGGCAGCGTCACCACCGCCGAGCTGACCGACGCCACCCCGGCCGTGCTCGCCTCCCACGCCACCGACCGCAGCTGCCAGGGCCCGGCCGACATGAAGGCGTGCCCCAACGACACCGTCGCCAAGGGCGGCCCGGGCTCCATCGCCGAGCAGAGCGTCAACCACAAGGTCGACGTCCTCCTCGGCGGCGGCAAGGCCCGCTTCGACCAGAAGATCACCGAGGGCCGCTACCAGGGCATGACCGTCACCCAGCAGGCCCAGAAGCTGGGCTACCAGATCGTGACCGACGCCAAGGGCCTCTCGTCGGCGCGCGCCGGCAAGCCGGTGCTGGGCCTCTTCGCCGACGGCAACGTCCCCGTCGAGTGGACCGGCAAGAGCGCCGCCGTCGGCGGCACCGCCGCCCAGCGCTGTGTGACGAACAACCCCGACCGCAAGGCCGGCACCCCGGACCTGGAGAGCCAGACCCGCAAGGCGCTGGAGCTGCTGAACACCGGCAAGGGCAAGAAGAACGGCTTCTTCCTCCAGGTCGAGGGCGCCTCCATCGACAAGCGCGACCACGCCGCCGACCCCTGCGGCCAGATCGGCGAGACCGCCGCCTTCGACCGCGCGGTCAAGGCCGCCCGCGAGTACGCCGACCGGCACCCGGACACCCTGGTCGTCACCACCGCCGACCACGGCCACAGCAGCCAGATCGTGCCGCTGGAGGCCAACCCGCCCGGCCTGTCCTCGACCCTGATCACCAACGAGGGCCAGCAGCTCAAGGTGAACTACTCCACCAACACTCCGGGCCAGTCCCAGGAGCACACCGGAACCGAGGTCCGGATCGCCGCCCAGGGCCCGCAGTCCCAGCGCGTCCTCGGCGTCACCGACCAGACCGAGCTGTTCACCACGATCCGCACGGCGCTCTCGCTGCGCTGACGCACTGTCCGGTGACCGTCCCGTAGGGTCAGGGCCCGGCCGCTCCGGCGGCCGGGCCCTGTGCGGATCTCACCAGTTACCCGCCGGAACATTGGCGGATCGCGTACCTCGCCACAGCCGCGCAGCGTCAAAACTGGGAGCTCCTCATTCCCCGCGCGCGCAGGAGGAACGCCGATGACCGGATCCCGGGTACTGGCTCTCGGCCATTACCAGCCGGCCAGGGTGCTCACCAACGATGAGCTGGCCGCCATGGTCGACACCAGCGACGAATGGATCCGCACCCGGGTCGGCATCCGCACCCGCCGGGTGGCCGAGCCCACCGAGACGGTCGCCGACATGGCCGGCCAGGCGGCCGCCAAGGCCCTGGCCAACAGCGGGCTGGCCCCCGCCGACATCGACCTCGTCCTCGTCGCCACCTGCACGGCCGTCGACCGCAGCCCCAACACGGCCGCCCGTGTCGCCGCCGCGCTGGGCCTGTCCTCCCCCGCCGTCATGGACATCAACGTCGTCTGCGCCGGCTTCACCCACGCCCTCGCCACCGCCGACCACGCCATCCGCGCCGGATCGGCGACGAACGCGCTGGTCGTCGGCGTGGAGAAGTTCACGGACGTCGCGGACTGGACCGACCGCACCACCTGCGTCCTGGTCGGCGACGGCGCCGGCGCGGCCGTCGTCACGGCCTCGCCCGAGCCGGGCATCGGCCCGGTCGTCTGGGGCTCGGTCCCGGAGATGGGCCACGCCGTACGGATCGAGGGCACGCCGTCGCGCTTCGCGCAGGAGGGCCAGAGCGTCTACCGCTGGGCCACGACGCAGCTCCCGCCGATCGCCCGCTCGGTCTGCGAACGGGCCGGGATCGCCCCCGAGGACCTGGCGGCCGTCGTCCTCCACCAGGCGAACCTGCGCATCATCGAGCCGGTGGCCCGGAAGCTGGGCGCGGTCAACGCGATCGTCGCCAGCGACGTCACCGAGTCCGGCAACACATCGGCGGCGAGCATTCCGCTGGCGCTGTCGAAGCTGGTGGCCTCCGGCCGGGTGGCACCGGGCGCGCCGATCCTGCTGTTCGGCTTCGGCGGCAACCTGTCGTACGCGGGGCAGGTCATCCACTGCCCGTAGGGGTGGGCGCTACGGCTGCTCACGCAGGTAGAGCGCCCCACAGGAGTGGCACATCGGTACGTCCGGGCTGCCCCAGTCGTCCGCCGACCGCACGGCGGCGGCGCTCTCCAGCTCCCGGCCGCACATCGCGGTCGTACCGTCCTCCCGGACCACGTGCCAGATCTTGATCTCGGCCCGGGGGTCGGCGGCGGCCCTGCCGTCGATGTACTCGGCGCGCAGCTCATGCTCCATGGCACCACCATGCACCGGCCTCGGAGTACGGACCACCCGGGCCGGCACCAGAGGCACCCGCCCTCAGAAAACGGACCAACCGGTCAACGTCGTGAAGTGGTCCAGCGCCGCCACACCCGCCACGGAGTTCCCCCGGGCGTCCAGCCCCGGGCTCCAGACGCACAGCGTGCATCGTCCCGGTATCACCGCGACGATGCCGCCGCCCACGCCGCTCTTGCCCGGCAGGCCCACCCGGTAGGCGAAGTCGCCGGCCGCGTCGTACGTGCCACACGTCAGCATCACGGCGTTGACCTGCTTGGCCTCGCGGCGCGGCAGCAGCCGCGTCCCGTCCGCCCGCAGCCCGTGCCGGGCCAGGAAGCCGCTGGCCAGCGCGAGGTCCCGGCAGCTCATCTCGACGGAGCACTGCCAGAAGTAGTGCTCCAGCACCGTCGGCACGGGGTTGTCGAGGTTGCCGTAGCTGGCCATGAAGTGGGCCAGGGCCGCGTTGCGGTCGCCGTGCTCGGACTCGGACCTGGCCACCGCCGCGTCGAAGGAGACGTCCGGGTTCCCGCTCTCCGCCCGCAGGAAGTCCAGCATCGTCGTGCTGGCGTCCCCGGTCAGCGTCTGGAGCCGGTCGGTGACGACCAGCGCGCCGGCGTTGATGAACGGATTGCGCGGAATGCCGTGCTCGTACTCGAGCTGCACCAGCGAGTTGAAGGGGTTGCCGGAGGGCTCGGTGCCCACCCGCTCCCAGATCCGGTCGCCGCCCTCGGCCAGCACCAGCGCGAGGCTGAACGCCTTGGAGATGGACTGCACCGAGAAGGGCCGTTCCCAGTCCCCCACGCCGTACACGCGGCCGTCGACATCGGCGACGGCGATGCCGAACTGTCCGGTGTCCACCTCCGCGAGGGCGGGGATGTAGTCGGCCACCTGGCCACGGCCGATCAACGGCCGGGCGAAGTCGGCGACCTCTTCGAGGACGGCCTGGTAGTCCAATGCTGCTCTGCGCTTTCCTGGCGGTGTCTCACCGACGTCGTCGTCGGCGATCGCAAGAGTACAAAATGGACTGCGTGACCAGCGACAATCCCCCCGGCGCGGCCGATCCCGCCGCGCTGCGGCCGGCTCTGCCGTCCCCGCTCACGGAGCTCACGGACGAGCGCTTCGCCGAGCGCGGCCTGCGGCTGCTGCTCAAACGGGACGACCTGATACACCCGGACCTGCCGGGCAACAAGTGGCGCAAGCTGGAGCCCAACCTGCGCGCGGCGGCCGCGTCCGGCGCCCGGACGCTGCTCACGTTCGGAGGGGCGTACTCCAACCACCTCCGGGCCACGGCGGCGGCCGGCCGCCTGCTGGGCTTCGGCACGATCGGCGTCGTCCGGGGCGACGAACTGGCCGACCGCCCGCTCAACCCGTCCCTGGCCCGCTGCGCGGCGGACGGCATGCGGCTGCGCTTCGTCGACCGCGCGACGTACCGCCGCAAGGCGGAACCGGAGGTTCTGGCTTCCCTGGCCCCTCCGGACGCGTTCGTCATCCCCGAGGGCGGCAGCAACGCGGCGGCCGCCCTCGGCTGCACCGAGCTCGGCCGCGAGCTGCGCGGCGTCGCGGACGTGGTGGGCGTGGCCTGCGGCACGGGCGGCACGCTCGCCGGCCTGGCGGCGGGGCTGTCCGCCGGGCAACGGGCGATCGGCTTCCCGGTCCTGAAGGGAGGCTTCCTGGAGACGGAGATACTCCGCCTCCAGAACGAGGCCTTCGGCGGCCGACGCGGCGCCTGGACCCTGGACGACCGCTTCCACGGCGGGGGCTATGCGAAGACCTCCCCGGAGCTGGAGGCCTTCGCGGCGGACTTCGCCTCCCGGCACGGGATCGAGCTGGAGCGGGTGTACGTGGCGAAGATGCTGTACGGACTGACGACGCTCGCCCAGGAGGGCGCGTTCGCACCCGGCACGCGGGTGGTGACCGTCATCACGGGGGCGCCGTAGGGGGCCTCAGCCCTCCTCCCCCTCCCGGTACGCCGCCGCCTCCTCCAGGTCCAGCCGACGCAACAGCGTCCGCAGCATTTCGTCGTCGATCCGCCGCGCGTCCCGCAAAGCCACGAACACCTCCCGCTCCGCGCTGATCACCTCCCGCGCCAGCCGCCGGTACGTGTCGTCCACCGACTCCCCAGTCCGCTCGTCGACCGCCCCCAGTCGCTCCCAGACAGCGTTGCGCCGCCGCTCCAGCACGGCCCGCAAGCGATCGGCCAGCGGCTGCGGCAGCGCGTTGCCCTCATCCGCGAGAAGCGACTCCAGGCGGCGCTCCGCGGCCGTCGACGCCTCGCTCTGCGCCTGCGCCTCCACGAGCGTCTCCGCGGCCGCGTTCCGCGCGGGCAGCCGCAGCCGGCGGATGAGCGGGGGCAGGGTGAGCCCCTGCACCACCAGCGTCCCGATCACCGTCGTGAACGTGAGAAAGAGAATGAGGCTCCGCGCGGGAAACGGCGCCCCCTCATCCGTGGCGACGGGGATGGAGAAGGCGATCGCCAGCGAGACCACACCCCGCATCCCGGCCCACCCGACCACCGCCGGCGCCTTCCAGTCCGTGTCGGGCTCCCGCTCCCGGATCCGCGGGAACAGCACGCGCGGCAGGAACGTCGCCGGGAAGACCCACACGTACCGCGCGAGGACGACCGCGACGAACACGATCACCGCGTACAGCAGCGCCTCCCCCACCCCGTACGCCCCCAGGTCCCGCAGCACGATCCGCAACTGGAGCCCGATGAGGGCGAAGACGGCCGACTCCAGGAGGAAGGAGACCACCCGCCACACGGCCGCCTCCTGGAGCCGGGTGGCGAAGTCGACCTGCCAGGACCGGTGTCCCAGGTAGAGCGCGACCACGACCACGGCGAGCACCCCGGAGGCCTCCACCTCCTCGGCGGCGGCGTAGGCGACGAACGGGATGAGCAGCGAGAGGGTGTTCTGGAGCAGCGGCTCCCGCAGGTGGGTGCGGAGCCAGTGGATCGGCACCATGAGGATCAGGCCGACGCCGATGCCCCCGACGGAGGCGATCACGAACTCCCGGACGCCCTCGGCCCAGGTGGCTCCGGCGCCAAGAGCAGCGGCGAGGGCGACCTTGTAGGCGGTGATGGCGGTCGCGTCGTTCACCAGGGACTCGCCCTGGAGGATCGTGGTGATCCGGGACGGCAGCCCCAGCCTCCGGGCGATCGCGGTGGCGGCCACCGCGTCGGGCGGGGCCACCACCGCGCCCAGCACGAGCGCGGCGGCGGGCGGCAGGCCGGGCACCGCGCGGGAGGCCACGTAGCCGACCGCGAGGGTGGCGAAAAGGACGTACCCCACGCTGAGCAGGGCCACGGGCCGCAGGTTGGCCCGTAGATCGAGGTAGGAGCTCTCCAGGGCGGCGGTGTGCAGCAGGGGCGGCAGCACCAGGGGCAGCACGATGTGGGGGTCGAGGGTGTAGTCCGGTACGCCGGGGACGTACGAGGCGACGAGGCCGACGGCGACGAGCAGCAGCGGCGCGGGCACGGGGGTCCTGCGGGCGACGCCCGCGACGGCGGCGCCGCCCGCGATCAGCGTCAGCAGCGGCATGACGTCCATGGCTCCTCCACCCTTCCGTTCGCGCTCCGCTCGCGCGCTCTAACCTGGCCATCATGATCGAGTGTTCGCATGTGGACGAGCTGCCGCGCCCCGAGCCGGCGCCGCTGACCCCGACCTGCCCGGAGTGCGAGGCGGCGGGCAGCCATCCGGTGCAGCTGCGGCTGTGCCTGGTGTGCGGCCACGTGGGCTGCTGCGACTCGTCCCCGTACCGCCACGCGACCGGGCACTTCGAGGAGACGGGGCACGCGGTGATGCGCAGCTTCGAGCCGGGGCAGAGCTGGCGCTGGTGCTACGAGGACAAGCACATCGTCTGAGATCATGCCCGCATGATCCGACCCGCGACTCCGGCCGACGTCCCGCAGATCCACGCGATGATCCGTGAACTGGCGGATTACGAAAGGGCGCTGGACGAGGCGCGGGCGACCGAGGAACAGCTGCGCGACGCCCTGTTCGGCGCGGACCCGGCGGTCTTCGCGCTGATAGCGGAGAGTGACGCGGACCGTCGGGAAACGGTGGGCTTCGCCCTGTGGTTCCGCAACTTCTCGACCTGGACGGGTACGCACGGTATCTACCTGGAGGACCTCTACGTGCGTCCGCACGCCCGCGGCGGCGGCCACGGCAGGGCGCTCCTGGCGGAGCTCGCCCGGATCTGCGTGGAGCGGGGCTATCGGCGTTTCGAATGGTCAGTGCTGGACTGGAACGCGCCGTCGATCGCCTTCTACGAATCGCTGGGCGCGGAGGCGATGGACGAGTGGACCGTCCGCCGGTTGTCGGGAGAACCGCTCCAGGCCCTTGCGGTGCTCGCACAGAGTGACGAAAATCCCAACAGGCCGACCTCGCTTTCGATTTGAGGCCGCACAGCCCTACCCACCGTCTGTGCTTACGGGTTTACCATGAGTGACAGTCGTGGGCCTGCGGCGCGGAACCGCAGATCGCGATAGCGTCTCAGCCGGACCATGTGCCGCACCGGCCCGCGCCGCCCTCGTCCGGGGGCCGTGGGACCGGCGCTCCCGACAGCTCAATGAGCTTGTGCCACCTTGGAGGTGAGGGTGTCCCCAATCGCTGGCGAGCCTGGGACGACCCAGGACTTCGTGGAAGTCCGGCTGCCCGCTGCGGGTGCCTATCTGTCGGTGCTGCGGACGGCGACAGCCGGCCTCGCGGCCCGGCTGGACTTCACCCTCGACGAGATCGAGGACCTGCGCATCGCCGTGGACGAGGCCTGCGCCATCCTGCTGCAACAGGCCGTTCCCGGTTCCGTGCTCAGCTGCGTCTTCCGGCTCGTCGGGGACGCGCTGCGGGTGACCGTCTCGGCGCCGACGACGGACGGCCGCGCCCCCGAGCGCGACACCTTCGCCTGGACGGTGCTCTCCGCCCTGGCCGGCGAAGTCGACTCCACCGTCGCGGAGGACCGGACGGTGAGCATCAGCCTGCACAAGAAGCGCGGCGCCGGCCCCGGGCAGCCGTGACGGAAGAGGGGGCTCCGTGAGTACTGCGTCATCGCGGGGAGTGCGCACTCCGGCAATCCCGCAGCAGCCTGCCCGGCCCGATCCGGAAGACCTCAATCCGGACATCGCGCCGGACGCGGCGGACCCGGTGGACCCGACGACTCCGGCGGACCCGGCGGTTCCGCCCGGCCCGGCGGCGGAGCGGGTGAGCGACCCATCAGAGCGGTCAGAGCGGTCAGAGCAGGCGGACCACATGGATCAGCACCAGCGCCGGCAGCGGCACCAGCACGCGGATCCGCACGACCGAAGCGGCGCCCGCGCCCTGTTCATCGAGCTGCGGGAGCTCCCCGACGGCTCGCCGGAGCGGGCGGAGCTGCGCAATCACCTGGTGCGGATGCATCTGCCGCTCGTGGAGCACCTGGCCCGGCGCTTCCGCAACCGCGGCGAGCCGCTCGACGACCTCACCCAGGTCGCCACGATCGGCCTGATCAAATCCGTGGACCGCTTCGACCCGGACCGCGGGGTGGAGTTCTCGACCTACGCCACCCCCACGGTGGTGGGCGAGATCAAGCGGCACTTCCGCGACAAGGGCTGGGCGGTGCGGGTCCCGCGCCGGCTCCAGGAGCTGCGGCTGTCGCTGACGACGGCCACGGCCGAGCTCTCCCAGCGGCACGGCCGCGCGCCCACGGTCCATGAGCTGGCGGAGCAGCTGGGGATCTCCGAGGAGGAGGTGCTGGAGGGCCTGGAGTCCGCCAACGCCTACTCGACGCTCTCGCTGGACGTCCCCGACACGGACGACGAGTCCCCGGCGGTCGCGGACACCCTGGGCGCGGAGGACGAGGCGCTGGAGGGCGTGGAGTACCGGGAGTCCCTCAAGCCGCTGCTGGAGGATCTGCCGCCGCGCGAGAAGAAGATCCTGCTGCTGCGCTTCTTCGGCAATATGACGCAGTCGCAGATCGCCCAGGAGGTGGGCATCTCCCAGATGCACGTCTCCCGGCTGCTGGCCCGTACGCTCGCCCAGCTCCGGGACCGGCTGCTGATCGAGGAGTAAGCAGGAGTAACAGGAGTAATCAGGAGCCGGCAGGAGCAGTCAGGAGCCGGCGGTCACGACTCGCGCGGGCCGATGCCGAGCGCCTCGGTCGCGGTGGGGTTCACCAGCAGGACGAGCGTGGCCACGGCCGTCAGCGCGAGCGCCACCGCGCCGGCGATCAGCGCGGCACCGCCGCCGCTGAAGAGCGTCCAGGCGACCGGCAGCGCCATGATCTGCGTGATCATGGCGGGGCCGCGGCTCCAGCGCCGCAGCAGCCACAGGCCGCGCGCGGCGAGGAGCGGCAGCGCGGCCAGCGCGAGGACGGTCAGTCCGCCCATCTCGGCCTGCTGCGGGCTGTCCGGCTTGCCCAGCAGCCCCATGACCAACAGATAGATCCCCGAGGCGGCGAGGGCCAGCCCCTCCAAGGCAACCAGCCCGGCGGCCGCCGTCAGCCGGGCGGGCCGGGGCCCAGCGGCTTCCGGAGCGGGGCCGGAGGCACCCGGGGAACCCTTCGCGGTGGCCCCTGAGGACGCACCCTTCCGGGCGGATTTCGACGCGGACTGCTTGCTGCTCACCCCAGCAGGGTATCGGTACGCAAATCCTTCGAAGCCGGGCCTGGGACGGGCCGTGTACCGACAGGTAGGTAGGCTGGCGCGCATGCGTGCGCTTCTTGTGGTCAATCCTTCGGCCACCACCACCAGTGCCCGTACTCGCGATGTCCTGGCGCACGCCCTGGCCAGCGACCTGAAGCTGGACGTCGCCATGACCGAGTACCGGGGGCACGCACGCGACCTGGCGCGCCGGGCGGCCGAGAGCGGCAATGTCGAGCTGGTCGTCGCGCTCGGCGGGGACGGCACGGTCAACGAGGTCGTCAACGGCCTGCTGCACTCCGGGCCCGATCCGGAGGGTCTGCCGCGGCTCGCGGTGGTGCCGGGCGGCTCCACCAATGTCTTCGCCCGCGCGCTGGGCCTGCCCAATGACGTGGTGGAGGCGACGGGCGCCCTGCTGGACGCCCTGCGGGAGGGCTCGGAGCGGACCGTGGGGCTCGGCCTCGCGGGCGGGACGCCGGGCACGGAGGACGAGGCGGTGCCGGCCCGCTGGTTCACCTTCTGCGCCGGCTTCGGCTTCGACGCGGGCGTCGTCGGCCGGGTGGAGCAGCAGCGGGAGCGCGGCAAGCGTTCGACACACTCCCTGTATGTGCGACAGGTGATGCGCCAGTTCTTCGGAGAAACGAACCGGCGACACGGCACGATCACCCTCGAACGGCCTGGCGAGAAGCCACTCGAGAATCTCGTCATGTCGATAATCTGCAACACGGCCCCATGGACGTACTTCGGCAACCGGCCGATGTACGCGCTGCCGCAGGCGTCCTTCGACACCGCCCTTGACGTGCTGGGATTCACCAAGCTGTCCACCGCGGCGGCGACCCGCTACGGCACTCAGCTGCTGACGTCGACGCCGGAGCGCGGCCCTCAGGGCAAACACGCTGTGTCACTGCATGACCAGGACTCCTTCACCTTGCATTCGCAGGCCCCCCTGCCCTTCCAGATGGACGGCGACCACCTCGGACTGCGCACCAGCGTGACGTTCACAGGCGTTCGCCGTGCACTGCGTGTGATTGTGTGAGTGCTAGGGCCTAAAGTCCTTCCACTCGAACGTTTAGACTGGGTTCCACCCCCTGGAATGACGGCTGTGACCTAGCCGACACCGAGGAATCAAAAAAAACTTTCCAGAAGGGGTTGTATCCGTCGCCGAGGTTTGCGAGTCTTTTCGTGGCGATCGGGACAGCCCGCCATCAAGGCTTCCCCGAAGAGCCCGAACCCCCTCCTTATCTTCCTGGACCGCACCAGTCTGCCTGGCTGGAGGTCGGCGCTTCCCTTGCGGGGGGATTCGTGAAAGCGTTCACATTCACAAGCCACGTAGCCGTAACACGAGGAGATGGAGCAGCCATGGACTGGCGTCACAACGCCGTTTGCCGCGAGGAAGACCCCGAGCTCTTCTTCCCCATCGGCAACACCGGTCCTGCGCTGCTGCAGATCGAGGAAGCCAAGGCCGTCTGCCGCCGCTGCCCCGTCATGGAGCAGTGCCTGCAGTGGGCGCTCGAGTCCGGTCAGGACTCCGGCGTCTGGGGTGGCCTCAGCGAGGACGAGCGCCGCGCGATGAAGCGCCGTGCCGCTCGCAACCGCGCTCGCAACGCCACCGCCTGACGCGAGTCGCCCCGCCCCTCTCGGTCCCCGAGCCGCAGCGCGCAGTACCCCCCACCCGTGCGCTAAGCACAGTTTTCTGGGCATAAAAGCTTTGAGCCCCGGTCCTCTCATTTGAGAGAACCGGGGCTCAGTGCTTTTTACAGCCGCTTGTCAGGGCTGTTCATGGCTTCTCCGCCCTGACGGGAATGTCGAGTACCACTCGCGTGCCCCGCCCGGATGCGGGCACCATGTCGAACTTTCCGCCCAACTCGCCCTCCACCAGGGTGCGTACGATCTGGAGTCCCAGATTGCCGGCGCGCTGGGGGTCGAAGCCCTCGGGCAGACCGCACCCGTCGTCCTGGACGGAGATCAGCAGCCGGGCGTCCCGGCGGGTGCCGCCACGGACCGCGGTGACCTCGACCGTGCCCTGCTCCCCCGGCCCGAAGCCGTGCTCCAGGGCATTCTGGAGCAGTTCGGTGAGGACCATCGACAGCGGCGTGGCGACCTCGGCGTCGAGCACCCCGAAGCGGCCCGTGCGCCGGGCGGTGACCCGGCCCGGGGAGATCTCGGCGACCATGGCGAGGACCCGGTCGGCGATCTCGTCGAATTCGACCCGTTCGTCGAGGTTCTGCGAGAGCGTCTCGTGGACGATCGCGATGGAACCGACCCGGCGGACCGCCTCCTCCAGCGCCTCACGGCCCTCGGCGGAGCCGATCCGGCGCGCCTGGAGGCGCAGCAGGGCCGCCACGGTCTGGAGGTTGTTCTTCACCCGGTGGTGGATCTCCCGGATGGTGGCGTCCTTGGTGATCAACTCGCGTTCGCGCCGTCGCAGTTCGGTTACATCGCGCAACAGTACGAGTGAACCGATGTGGCTGCCCTTGGGTTTGAGCGGGATCACCCTCAGATGAATGACCCCGTCATTGGCCTCCACCTCGAACTCGCGGGGCGCCCAGCCACTGGCGAGCTTGGCCAGCCCCTCGTCGACCGGGCCCCGCGAGGGCGCCAACTGAGCGGTGGTCTCGCCCAGATGATGCCCGACGAGATCGGCGGCGAGGCCCAGCCGGTGATAGGCCGAGAGGGCGTTGGGGCTGGCGTACTGGACGATGCCCTCGGCGTCCAGCCTGATCAGGCCGTCGCCGGCGCGCGGCGAGGCGTCCATGTCGACCTGCTGGCCGGGGAAGGGGAAGGAGCCGCCGGCGATCATCTGCGCCAGGTCGGAGGCGCTCTGGAGATACGTGAGCTCCAGCCGGCTGGGCGTCCGCACGGTCAGCAGATTGGTGTTCCGGGCGATGACCCCCAGCACCCGCCCGTCCCGGCGGACCGGGATGGACTCGACCCGCACCGGGACCTCCTCCCGCCACTCCGGGTCGCCCTCCCGGACGATCCGGCCCTCGTCGAGGGCGGCGTCGAGCATGGGGCGGCGGCCGCGCGGGACGAGGTGGCCGACCATGTCGTCGTGGTAGGAGGTGGGTCCGGTGTTGGGCCGCATCTGGGCGATGGACACATAGCGGGTGCCGTCCAGGGTGGGCACCCAGAGGACCAGGTCGGCGAAGGACAGGTCGGAGAGCAGCTGCCACTCCGAGACCAGCAGATGCAGCCACTCCAGATCGGAGTCGTCGAGTGCGGTGTGCTGGCGTACGAGGTCGTTCATGGAGGGCACGGTGGTGAGCCTAGTTCTTTTCCGTGGGGCGTGGGACGGGCCGGTCGGTGGAGGACACATGATGATCGGCATACCCATGGAGTCCGTGCGGCAACAGCATGGACAGCGATGAATGGTCTAGTCCACAATGGGCGCCAAGACGTCCGCCCTCGCCGCACAAGAGGGCGGAGCGAGGCCCGGCCCGCCCCAGGGCGGCCCGGCCTCCCGTCGGCCGACCCGGCCGTGGGGCCCGCACACCTCACGAGCGCCGGTCCGGCCGATTCGCTCCGGGCTGCGGTGCCGGCTGGGCTGAGGGTCCCGGCGGGCGCCGCGGCCCGTAGTCGTCGCGAGGCTGTAGTCGGGGCCGAGGCAGCAGGCAGACCTCACCTTGTCCGGGTGACCTTGGCCAGGGCTCGGGGCGCGTCGGGGTTCTGCCCCCGGGCGACGGTCACCTCGTGGGCGAGCAGTTGGAGCGGCAGGATCTCCAGGACCGGCTGCACCTCCTCCGCCACCCCTTCCGTGGGTAGGACGAATCCGTCCGTCGCCCGCGCGACCTCGGCCTCGCTCCCGACGACGACCAGGTCGGCCCCTCGCCCGCGCAGCCGCTCCAGCACAGGAGACAGCGCTTTGCCGCCCTTTCCCTCTGGGACGATCGCGATGACGGGGAAGATGTTGTCCACCATGGCCAGCGGCCCGTGCAGCAGATCGGCGCCCGAGTAGGCGAGGGCGGGGATGTAGCTCGTCTCCATCAGCTTCAGCGCGCCCTCCTTGGCGGTCGGGTAGCCGTAGCCGCGCGAGGTGAGGACCATCCGCTCGGCGAAGCGGTAGCGGGCGGCGAGCCGGGCGACCTCGGCGCCGCGCTCCAGGATCTGCCCGGCGAGCTCCGGCAGCTCCCGCGCGGCCGAGCCGTCGCCGCCGCGCAGCCCCTCGACGAAGAGATAGAGGGTGAGCAGCGAGGCCGTGTACGTCTTGGTCGCCGGGAGGGCCCGTTCCGGCCCGGCCAGGATGTCGAGGTGGTACTCGGCGACCGCGGCGAGCGGGGAGTCCGGGTTGTTGGTGACCGCCAGGGTGACGGCGCCGGCCGCGCGGGCGGCCTCGGTGGAGGCCACCAGGTCCGGGGAGCCGCCGGACTGGCTGACGGTGACGGCCAGGACGTCCCGCAGATCGGGCCGGGCGCCGTAGGCGGTGAAGGTCGACATGGAGGTCAGCCCGCAGGGCTTGCCGAGCCGCACCTCCAGCAAGTACTTGGCGTACAGGGCCGCATTGTCGGAGGTGCCCCGCGCGGTGAGCAGGACGAACCGGAAATCACGGGCGGCGATGCGCCCTGCGACCTCCTGGGCGGCGGCCGCGCCGCGGTCCAGGACACGGCGCAGTACGGCGGGCTGTTCGGCCGTCTCCCCGGCCATGATCAGGCCCGGTCTCTCCTTGGTCATACCGGCCCACCTCCCGGCGAGGCGCCCGTGTACGCACCGGGCGGCCCCTTCAGTCGACCACGGGCCTCCCCACCCCCGCCAGCCGGGGCGAGCGACACCCGTTCTGCTAAATTGGTCTATACCACACCCCCTCTCCAGATCGGCAGGCCCAGCGTGGAAGTTGTCATCGTCCCGGACGCCAAGGCAGGCGGGGAGCTCATCGCGGAGGCCATGGCCGCCCTGCTGCGCCGCAAGCCCGACGCGCTGCTCGGCGTTGCCACCGGCTCGACCCCGCTGCCCGTCTACGAGGCGCTCACGGCCAAGGTCCGCGCCGGCGCGGTGGACGTCTCGCGCGCCCGTGTCTGCCAGCTCGACGAGTACGTCGGCCTGCCCGCCGACCACCCCGAGTCCTACCGCTCGACGGTCCTGCGTCAGGTCGTCGAGCCGCTGGGGCTGCCGGCGTCCTCCTTCATGGGCCCCGACGGCACCGCCGAGGACGTCCAGGCGGCGTGCGAGGCGTACGACCGGGCGCTGCCGGCGGCCGGCGGTGTGGACCTCCAGCTGCTGGGCATCGGCACGGACGGGCACATCGGCTTCAACGAGCCGTGCTCCTCACTGGCCTCCCGCACCCGCATCAAGACGCTGACGGAGCAGACCCGCGTCGACAACGCGCGCTTCTTCGACGGCGACATCGACCAGGTGCCGCACCACGTCATCACCCAGGGCATCGGCACCATCCTGGAGGCCCGCCACCTGGTGCTGCTGGCCACGGGCGAGGGCAAGGCCGACGCGGTCGCCGCGTCCGTCGAGGGCCCGGTCTCCGCCCTCGTCCCCGCCTCGGCCCTCCAGCTCCACCCCCACGCGACGGTCGTCGTGGACGAGGCGGCGGCGACGAAGCTGAAGCTGGCCGACTACTTCCGCGCGACGTACGCGGCGAAGCCGGCCTGGCAGGGGCTGTAGTCGTCTCCGGGGGCTCCGCCCCGGACCCCCGGTCCTCAAACGCCGGACGGGCTGATCGCAGCCCGTCCGGCGTTCGGACTACTCCCCCACGCCCGCGATCGCCTCCGCGGCAGCGATCCCGCACACCCGCGCCGCCCCATGCGTAGCGATGTGCAGCGCACCGCTCGGCGGCGCCTCGTTGAGCCCCATCTCCACCACGACCGTGTCCGGCCGTGCCGCCAGCAGCGTCCCGAGGGCCCGTGCCATCCACGGATGCCGGTGGACGTCGCGGACGACCACGACGATCCGTCGCTCCCCCGCCGCCGCGAGCACCGCTTCCGCCCCTGCCGACTCCGGCCCGTACGCCTCGGTGAGCGTCCCCGGCAGCAGCCGGGCGAGCTCCGCTCCCACGCCCCACGGCGTCTCGTCGCCGACGGCGATGTTGGCGACGGGCGTGAAGGCGGCGACGTACACGGGCCCGGCTGGCGGCTCGTACCCCGCCCCGGAACGCGTGATCCGCAGCGCGCGCCGCGCGGCGACCAGCCCCACGTCGGGGTCGGACGCCGACGGATCCGGGCGCGCCGCCGAGGACGTCCAGCTCGCCAGAGCCCGTACCCGTTCCGCCGCGTCGGCGAGCCGTTCCTCCGGCAGTTCCCCGGCGCGCACGGCCGCGACGAGCGCGTCGCGCAGCCGCAGCACCGTGTCCTCGTCGGCCAGGCCGCCCCCGACGCAGATCGCGTCGGCGCCCGCCGCGATGGCCATGACGCTGCCGCGTTCGATGCCGTACGTACCGGCGATCGCCCGCATCTCCATGCCGTCGGTGACGATCAGGCCCTCGAAGCCGAGGCCGCCGGCGGTGACGGGCGCGCGCAGCAGCCCGTGGAGAGCGAGGGGGCTGAGCGTGGCGGGCAGGGCGGGGTCGAGCGCGGGCAGCAGGATGTGCGCGCTCATCACGGCCTTCGTGCCGGCCGCGACGGCCGCCCGGAAGGGCACCAGTTCGCGTGCGTGGAGCGTCGCGAGGTCCGCGTCGATGCGGGGCAGGTCGTGGTGGGAGTCGACGGCGGTGTCGCCGTGGCCGGGGAAGTGCTTGGTGCAGGCGGCGACCCCGGCGGCCTGGAGGCCCTCGACGTAGGCGGCGGTGTGCCGGGCGACGAGCGCCGGGTCGGCGCCGAAGGACCGTACGCCGATGACGGGGTTGTCGGGGTCGGAGTTGACGTCCCCGGAGGGCGCCCAGTTGAGGTTGACTCCGCAGGCGGCCAGGCGGCGGCCCAGCTCATGGGCGACGGCGCGGGTGAGCGCGGTGTCGTCGACGGTGCCGAGGGCGAGGTTGCCGGGGAAGGAGGAGCCCGTACGGACCTCCAGCCGGGTGACGTCGCCGCCCTCCTCGTCGATGGCGACGAGGACGTCGTCGCGCTCGGCGCGCAGCCGCGCGGTCAGGGCGGCGAGCTGTTCGGGGGAGGCGATGTTGCGGCCGAACAGACCGACGGAGGCGAGGCCTTCGCCGAGCCGGCGCAGCAGCCAGTCGGGGGCGGTCGTCCCGGTGAAGCCGGGCTGGAGGACGGTCAGGGCGTCCCGGGTGAGGCTGTCCGGGTTGCTCCGGCTGTCCCGGTGCTGGGTGAGGATGGTCATGTCAATGCTCCTAGCCCTTCACTGCGCCGGACGTGAGGCCTCCGACCGCCTTGCGCTGGAGGATGACGAACAGGACGAGGATCGGGATCGCGAAGAGCGAGGAGGCGGCCATGGTGGCGCCCCAGTCGTCGCCGAAGGTGGTGCGGAAGCCGGTCAGCCACAGCGGGAGGGTCTGCGATCCGGGGTCCTTGTTGAGGATCAGGACCATCGGGAACTCGTTCCAGACGGTGATGAAGCCGAAGAGCGAGGTGGCCATCAGGCCGGGCGCCAGCAGCGGGAAGATCACCCGGATGAAGGCCTGGGTGCGGGTGCACCCGTCGACCATGGCGGACTCCTCCAGTTCCTTGGGCACGGCGGCCACGTAGCCGCGCAGCGTCAGGACGGTGAAGGGCAGCACCATGACGGTGTAGATGGCGATGAGCGGCGCCAGGCTGTTCAGCATGTCCGCGTCGCGCACGATCATGTAGTACGCGATGACCATCACCTCCCAGGGCGCCATCTGGGCCATCATCATCACGAGGATGAAGCTCTTGCGGCCCTTGAAGCGCATGCGCGCGACGGCGAAGGACGCCAGGAGCGCGATGACGAGCGACAGGGCGACGGCCACCAGGGTCACGGTGAGGGAGTTCCCGACGAACGTCCAGAAGCCGTCGGCGCTCACCGCCCTGTCGAAGTGCTCGAAGGTGGGGTTCGAGGGGAACCAGACGGGGGTGTCGCTGACGATGTCCTTGTTGGCCTTGAAGGCCGTGGCGAACATCCAGTAGACGGGGAAGGCGAAGACGGCGAAGAGGACGACCGCTGTCGCCCCCGGCCAGGCGCGACCGATGGTCCTGGGCAGCGGACGTCTCACAGTTCGTCCTCCTCTTGCTTGAGAACCAGGCGCAGGTAGTGGGCCGTCAGCGCCAGCAGGATGACGATGGTGAGGATGGAGATCGCCGCGCCCATGCCGAAGTGCTGGCTGCCCATGCCCTCCTGGAAGGCGTAGACGGGCAGGGTCTCGGTGAGCCGGTCGGGGCCGCCCTCGTTGATCGCGAAGACCTGGGTGAAGGACTTGAAGACCCAGATGACCTCAAGGAAGGTCGTGGCGAGGAAGAACGGCTTGAGGAAGGGGAAGGTCACCGAGGTGAACTGCTTCCAGGTGCCCGCGCCGTCCAGTGAGGCGGCCTCGTAGAGCTCCTTGGGGATCGTGGTCGTGGCCGCGTAGAGGTTTATCGCCACGAAGGGCACAGACTGCCAGACGATCAGCACGGTGATCACGAAGAAGGTGGGGAGCTGGTCGCTGGTCCAGTTGTAGCCGGCCATGGAGTGCCGGCCGAGCGCGTCGAGGAGGTAGTTGACGACGCCGAAGCGCTGGTCGAAGAGCCACTGGAAGACGGTGGTGGCGGCGACGACGGGCATGGCCCAGGCGAGGACGAGGCCGAGCGAGAGCAGCAGCCGCATCTTTGTACCGAGCCGGGCGAGCAGCAGGCCGATCAGACAGCCCACCACCATGATCAGGACGACGTTGGCGGCGGTGAAGACCACCGAACGGCCGGTGACGTGCCAGAACTCGGAACTGCCGAGGACGCTGTCGTAGTTGTCGACGCCGGTCCACTCGGTGACGCGCTGGATCAGCTGGCGCTTGTTGAGGTTCTGGAAGGACAGCAGGCCGTTCTTCACCAGCGTCCAGCCGAGCAGCAGTACGACGGCGGCGACGGTGGGGAGGATCAGCAGGTAGGGCAGGCTCCTCGCCGCGCGTTCCCGGTCGCGGCGGGGCGGCGGGGCGCCGCCTTTGCCGATCCGGGGCGCCGGGCCGGTGGCCGCCGCCTCTTCGATCTGCGCTGACATCGTCGTCCGCCTTCTCCCCTGTGGAACGGTTGTGCGTGCTGCGGGGTCCCGTACGGGCCGCCCCCACGGCGGCCCGTACGGGACCGGTCGAATCGCTGTTGGAGGACTGCCTGGAGGGCTACTGCTTCTGGGCGAGGCGCTTGTTCATGTCGCCCTCGACCTGCTTGGCGGCCTCCTCCGGCGACTTGCCGCCCAGAACGGCCGTCATATAGGCCTTGACCGGGTTCGGCGCGTTCTCCACGTTGGCCCACTCGGGGATCAGCGGAGTGGTGCCACCGGTCTTGGCGGCGGGGGCGGCGGCCTCGGCGGCCGGCTGACCCTTGAGGTTGGTCAGCAGCGCGTCCTTGTTGGGGAGCGAGCCGACCTCCTTGGCCAGCGCGCCCTCGTTCTTGTCGGACAGCGCGATCTTCAGGAACTCCTTGGCGAGGTCCTTCTTCTTGCTGCCCTCGGAGATCGCGAGGTTGGAGCCGCCGAGGAAGACGCCCTCGGGCTTGCCGGCGGTCTCACCGGGGATGGTGAAGTAGCCGATCTCCTTCTCGATCTCCGGGTTCGCCTTGATGGCGGTGGCGGCCTCCCAGCCCATGCCGATGAAGGCGCCGGTCTTGCCCTTGGCGAAGACGTCGGCCTGCTGCGGGGTGGCCTCGTCCTTGTCCTTGGGGGCCTTGCTGTAGGACTGGTACTTCTTGTAGATCTCCATGGCCTTGGCGACCTTGGGGTCGCCGAGGTTGGAGACGTACTTCTTGCCGTCCTTCTTCACCAGGTCGGCGCCGGTGCCGATGGTCAGGCCGTCGAAGAAGTACCAGTTCTGGCCGGGCAGGTAGAGCGGCTCGGCGTCGCCCTTCTGCTGGATGGCCTCAAGATCCTTGAAGAACTCGTCACGGGTCTTCGGGGCGTCCTTGATGCCCGCGTCGGCCCAGATCTTCTTGTTGTAGATGACGACGCGGCTGGCGGCGTACCAGGGGGCGGCGTACTGCTTGCCCTCGAAGACGGACGGCTTGTTGAGGGACTCGGTCCAGTCCCCGCCGATCTCCTTCTTCAGGTCGTCCAGCTGGGCGAGGCCACCGGTCTGGGCGTAGGAGGGCGTCTGGGTATTGCCGACCTCCACGACGTCCGGCGGGCTGGACTCGGAGAGGGCGGTGGTGAGCTTCTGCTGAATGCCGTCCCATTTCTGGACCTGGACATTGAGCTTTGCACCGGTCTTCTGTTCGAACTCGGCCTGAACGGCCTTGGTCCAACCCGGTGGATTCGAGCCATCCATGAACCAGACAGTGAGGCTCTTGTCCTTGGAACCGCCGTCGGCCGATCCCTTGTCACTGTCGCTGGACCCACAGGCAGCAACACTCACCAGCATGGCCACGACACCCGTCGCCGCTATGAGCCCTCGCTTCACAGCACTCTCCCTTGAGGACCGAATGTGGTCTTTAATGGTTTAGACCAGTGCCCGCAGCTTGGCCTAGACCTTTTGGGGTGTCAAGGGTGTATAAGAGTCGCTGTCGGCTCCGTTACCGGACCGACACATCGAGGTCGACCCGGGTATCTCCGGCCTCCTCGGGCTCCGCCCGTGCCACCATGTGACCGCTATAGACGGAGGAGCCGGTGACGGCAGCAGGATCATCGGAGTCGGGAAGGTCGGGAAGGCACGCCATGGCGACCGAGGGCGAGACGGCGGAGGGCGGCAGCGCCGCGAGCGGCGGACGGACCGCGCGCGTCCCCAAGTATTACCGGCTCAAACGGCACTTGCTGGATATGACCGAAACCATGCCTCCCGGTACTCCCGTACCGCCGGAGCGCACCCTGGCCGCCGAGTTCGACACCTCCCGTACGACGGTGCGTCAGGCCCTCCAGGAGCTGGTGGTCGAGGGCCGGCTGGAGCGCATCCAGGGCAAGGGCACGTTCGTCGCCAAGCCCAAGGTCTCCCAGGCCCTCCAACTGACCTCCTACACGGAGGACATGCGCGCCCAGGGCCTGGAGCCCACCTCCCAGCTCCTCGACATCGGCTACGTCACCGCCGACGACCGCCTCTCCGGTCTCCTCGACATAGTGCCCGGCGGCCGCGTCCTGCGCATCGAACGCCTGCGGCTCGCCAGCGGCGAGCCCATGGCGATCGAGACCACCCACCTGTCGGCGAAGCGCTTCCCGGCCCTGCGCCGCAGCCTGGTGAAGTACACCTCCCTCTACACCGCGCTGGCCGAGGTCTACGACGTCCACCTCGCGGAGGCGGAGGAGACCATCGAGACCTCCCTGGCCACCCCGCGCGAGGCCGGCCTGCTGGGCACGGACGTGGGCCTGCCGATGCTGCTGCTCTCGCGCCATTCGCTGGACGCGGAGGGCAAGCCGGTGGAGTGGGTGAGATCGGTGTACCGGGGCGACCGCTACAAGTTCGTGGCGAGGCTGCGGCGGCCGGTGGCGGAGTAGCGGGGTGACGCCCCCGCCCGGCCGGGGGTCCGGGGGTTGCCCCCGGGACAACGCAGCGTGGCGAGGCTGCGGCGGCCGGTGGCGGAGTAGCGGCGCGGAACGGTTTGGCCCCGGGACATAAGAACCGCCTCAAGGTTCACCCACCGACTTCATGACCATTCGATGAGCGTTCCGCAAACACGACCTTGGGGCGCGCCCGTTGTCAGTGGCACCCCCTAGCCTGAGGGCATGTCATGCAACGCGACCCTGACCCCGACCCCGGAGCAGCTCAACCACGAGATACGCACGTTCCTCACGGCCCGTCGCGGCCGCACGCTGACCAGCGCCGAGCGCGATGTCTACGAGCGGCTGCGGGCCGAATGGCTGGCGGCGGGCCGCCGCGCCCGGTACATGACGGTTCCCCGACCCGCTCGCACCTCGGCCTGCGGGGCACGTACGGTATCGGAATGAGCCACGCCGTCGACGCGGTCGATGCCGCCGCGATCGCCCTGAACGACCGTTCCTGGACCCCCTCGGACCACGAGCTGACCCTCGCTCGCGACTTCTTCACACGTCGCGACGCCATACCGCAGCGAGTGCTGCCGGGCATGCCCTTGTCCCCCAGCCCCCAGGGCTGGGTCACCCAGCACGTCCTCTGGCTGGAAGACGTCGCCCACCTCGCCGGAGAGCTGCTGGACGCCTGGCGCGGCTGGCTCCCGGACAGCCACATGCTCGGCCTCCTCGGCGCCTACGGCGGCCTGGCCCGCACCGCCGCCCCCCTCGCGGCCCGGCTCGGCCGCGACTGGGCCACCGAGTGGCAGGCCCCGCCCTCGAAGCAGGAGACGTCCTCCTGGGAGGACTGGCACCTCCCGACGGAACAACGCCAGCAGCTCGACGCGCTGACCGACCGTCTGGTCCTGATCGGCGCGGTCATGGTGATGGCCGTCAACCGCGGCGAGACGGGGTACTGACGCTCACGCGGTCACGGTGAGCTCGACGTCCAGGGTGACACCGTCGGCGGCGGTGAGCCGGAGGACGTACGTACCGGGATTCCCGTCGGTGTGGATCGCCGGAAGGGTGACCACGCCATCGGCGCCGGGCGGAGGCAGGACGAGGGTGCGGACGGTCTTGCCCGACGCGTCGGAGAAGTAAGGGCCGAGGGTGTTCTCGGCGGTGTTCTCCTTGCTCGTGAGGAAGGTCGCGGTGAGCACCGTGCCGAGGGCGGGCTGCCCATAGCGGGTGGCCTTGACCTGCGGACTCTCGCCGAAGGTACCGCCGGCCGGTGCGGTCGGGGACCGTTCGCCGATCCGCGTCAGGGTGTCGGCGGTGGCGGAGGAGGAGAGCCGGGCGTTCACCCGGAACGTCACGTCCTTGCCCACGGTGGTCGCCATGACGACAAAGCCGCCCGGCCGGTCACCGACGCGCATGCGCGGCGCGACGGCGATGCCTTGTGCGTCGGTGGTGACGGTGACGGTCGTGGCGTCCCCGTGCCCGGGGAAACGCGCGTCGGTGTCGGCGCCGACGATCTCGAAGGCGACCCCGGCTCCGGGGACGGGGTCGCCGTTGGCGTTGCTCGCCCGTACCCGCGCGACCTGGTCGAGGTCCTGTCCGGTCTCGGCGTCGCGGCTCTGCTCCCCGAGAGGGGTGAGACGGGTGACGGTCCGGGGGTCGGGCTTGGGCCGGGGCTCGGGTTCGGGCGTGGGCTCGGGCTTCGGCTTGGGCTTCGGCTTGGGCTTCGGCTGCGGCAGGGGCTTGGGCTGCGGCTTCGCCCCCGGGGCGGGGACGGACGTCCGCACGGCGGTGTCCGCCGAGGTGACGGACCGCCCGTCGGCCGGGTCCGGGCGATGGGGGACGGCCGGGGTGTCGTCCGGGAGGGCGGTGACTTTGCCGCCCTGGTACGTCCGCATCCACTCCAGGACGGCGTTGACGTATTCGCGGGAATTGTTGTAGCTGAGGATCGCCTTGTCGAGGTCGGCGGGATCCGTGAGGTTCCGGTCGCCGGCGCAGAGATAGCGGGCGGTGCCGAGGGCGGCGTCGTAGATGTTGTTGGGGTCCTTGACCCCGTCGCCATTGCCGTCGGCGCCCCAGGTGACCCAGGTGGAGGGGATGAACTGGGTGGGGCCGACGGCACGGTCGTACTCGGTGTCCCCGTCCCAGCGTCCGCCGTCGGTGTCGCGGATGAGCGCGAACTGCTTCCCGTCCAGCCGCGGCCCCCGGATGGGCTGCTCGGTGGACCCGTCGGTGCGCAGCCCGTACCCGGAAGCGTGCACGGACTCCACACGCCCGATCCCGGCGACCAGCTCCCACGGGATCCGGCACCCCGACTGGCTCGCGGCCAGCGCCTGCGCGGCCTTCTTGTAGGCGTCCAGCGCGGTGGCAGGAATCCCGGCGTCCCCGTTGGCGGACGGGCCCGGCTGCTGCGGGGGCTTCCGCAGATCGGGCAGCACGAGATTCGGCACGCCCCTGGACGGGCCGGCCTGCGCACTGTCCGGCCCGGGCGCGGCCGGGTTCGCCTGTGCGGTGAGCGGCCCCGCGGCAGCGGCCGTGGAGAGGGACACGGCGAGCGTGATCCCGCACAGCCCGCGGCGGGTGCGACCGGTGAGGTGGATGGGGGCGAGCTTCATGGGGCGGCGGGTTTCCTGACGTATGAACTGCCGAACTACTGAACGCTGCTGAACTGCTGCGATGGGATGCGGGCGTGGGGCCGGCGCACAGGGTGCCGGCCCCACGGGGTGAATCAGCGCTTCAGGTCGCTGTTCCAGACCTTCACGGGAGCGTTGAAGCCGCTGCCGTTGCTGGCGAAGGTCCACAGGGCGACCGACGTACGGCCGTCGGCGCCCTGCCCGTAGTCGTACGTGACGCTGATGTCGGCCTTGCCGTCACCGTTGAAGTCACCGGCGGTGAGCTCGCTCGCGGCCCAGTTCCAGCTGTCGACCGTGGTGCCGCTCTCCCAGACCTTGCGGGGGTCGGTGAAGCCGTCCTTGGTGCCGGAGAAGATCCACAGGCCGGTCTTGTTCTTGCCGGAGACCTTGCCGTAGTCGTATAGGACGGCGATGTCGGCCTTGCCGTCACCGTTGAAGTCACCGGCCGTGACCTTGCTGGCCTCCCAGATCCAGCTGCGGCCCTCCCACGCCAGGCTGTTCCAGACCTTGCGGTGCTCGACGAAGCCATTGCTGTTGTCGGCGATGAGCCACAGGGCCGTCTCGTTGCGGCTGTCGGACGTCGTGCCGTTGCCGTAGAGGACGGCGATGTCGGTCTTGCCGTCGCCGTTGAAGTCACCTGCGACCATCTTGCTGCTGTTCCAGTTCCAGCTGGTCGAGCCGCTTGCCCACGCCTTGCGGGGTTCGGCGAAGCCGTTGCCGTTGCTGGTGAAGGTCAGCAGGCCGGTCTCGTTGCGGGAACCGTTGTTGCCGTAGTTGTAGAGGACGGCGATGTCGGCCTTGCCGTCACCGTTGAAGTCACCGGCCGTGACCTTGCTGGCGTCCCAGTTCCAGCTCTTCCAGGAGCTGGAAGTGCTCTCCCAGACCTTCACGGGGGCGTTGAAGCCGGTCCCGGTGCTGGTGAAGGTGAACAGACCGGTCCGGTAGAGGCCGTCGGCGGTCTTGCCGTAGTTGTACAGCGCGGCGATGTCGGTCTTGCCGTCGCCGTTGAAGTCGCCGGACGTCAGCTTGACGGCGTCCCACCGCCAGCTGTCCGTGCCGGTGTCCCAGACGGCGCGCGGCTCCTTGAAGCCTTCGCCGGTGGCGGTGTGGACCCACAGCGCCGCCCGGCCCCGGCCGTCCTTCGACGGGCCGTAGTCGGTCAGCATGGCGACATCGGCCTTGCCGTCGCCGTCGAAGTCGCCGGTGGTCGTGGCGTAGCGCTTCGGAAGGCCACGCACCTGCTGGACCCAAAAGCCGACGTCGTCGGTCCGGGTCACGACCGCGCCCTTGCGGGTCTCGGCCTCGTTCCCGAAGCAGCCGCCCTGCCAGGAGGTGCTGCTGACGGCGACCAGTTCCTCGCGCCCGTCGCGCTCCCGCACCACCGGCCCGCCGGTGTCGCCCTTGCAGACGGCCCCGTCCTTGCCGGTGACGTCGAGACTGGTGCCCTTCACGGCGTCGACGCCGAAGGCGCCCGAGTGCACGCGGTCCGGCACCCACTCGTCCTTGGTGCGGCCGTAGCCGGCGACCCGCAGGGTGTCTCCCTTGGCGGGCGCGCCGCTGCCGAGTTCCGTGGGCTTGACGTCGGCGACGGGGGCGGCGAGCCGTGCCATGACGAGGTCACGGTCGTCACGCGGGACGAGCTCGACGACGTCCCGCACCTGACCGGCCTCAGTGGCGAGATCCGCCCGGCCGACGGTCGCCTTCGTCTTCAGCTGGGGCGCCCCAGGGGCGACCTTGCCGCCTGGCTGCGCGTTGTCGGCGAAGCAGCTGCCGGCGGTCAGCACCCACTGCTCGTCGACGAGCGTGCCGGTGCAGGCGCGCCGGCCCTCGCCGATGTCGAGCTTGACGTTGGAGACGTACTGGCCGTCCTTGGCCACGTCGCCGGTGACGGCGTGCACGGGGGTGGCGACCAGTGCGCCGGTCGCGACAACAGTGGTGAGGAAACCGGCTGCCCACGCTGCGCGCGAACTACTGCGGTTCATGTGTCTTTCCTTGGGAGTCATAGGCGAGCGCGGGCAGGACACGCTCAGGTCCGGCCGCCTCGGTAGCGGCGGCCGGACCGTGGTTGATGTGCGTCGGGCCGGTTCAGCCGACGAGCTGGACCTCGCCGTGCGTGCCGGCGGCGTCGATACCGGGGTAGTAGCTGACGTTGCCGTCGTTCCACCCGACGAGGAGGTCGTTCGGGCCCTTACCGGGGGCGGTGAAGGAACCCACCGTCAGCGTCTGGGCGTTCTTCCACGCCGAGCCGACGGGCCGGACGGTGATCCGGCTGCCGTGGTATCCGGCGGTGTCGACGCCCGGGAAGACCTGGGCCTGGCCGTCGTTCCAGCGGATGAGGAGGTCGGCGGTCTTCTTGCCGGTGAACTCACCGGCGCTGATCTGGGCGGCGTTCTTCCAGCCGTTGTCCGCCTTGGTCAGCTGGGTCCAGCCGCTGAGGCCCTTGGTGCCGATGTCGGAGTACATCGACGTCGAGCCGTCCTCCCAGAGGACGAGCAGGTCGTCGCGCAGGGAGTTCTCGGTGTAGCGGCCCGCCGTGATCAGCCGGGCGTTCTTCCAGAACGGGTTGTCGCCGCCGCCGGGGCGGAGCGTCTTCTCGTCGTGGACACCCTTCTCGTCGACGTGGGTGTACGTCGAGAGCTTGCCGCTGGCCCAGCGGACGGTGATGCCGTCGGAACCGTTCTCGGTGAACTTGCCGCCGGTGACGGCCCGGGCGTCCTGCCAGTAGCTGCCCTTGTCGGCGATCTTGTACTCGGCGGAGAAGGGCTGCTTCGGGTCGTCGTGATCGGCACCCTGGAAGAGCGTGGCCTCGCCGTCCTTCCAGACGACGAACAGGTCCATGCGGCGCTTACCGTCGTTCGAGCCGCCGGTGAAGTAGCCGGACGCGGTGTGGGCGGCGTACTTCCAGCTCGAGCGCGACAGCAGCGTGCGGGAGGAGACCGACTGGATCCACCCGGCGATGTCGTCGACCCGCGTGTCGACGGCGCCCTTGCGGGTCTCGTCCTCATTGCCGAAGCAGCCGCCCTGCCAGGAGGTGCTGTTGACGGCGGCGAGCTCGTAGCGGCCGCCGACCTCGCGGAAGGCGGGGCCGCCGGTGTCGCCCTTGCAGACGGCGGCGTCGGCGCTCGCACCGGCGAGCTCGACGGAACCGTCCCGCAGGGCACCCACGGTGAACTTCGCCGAGTGCAGCTTGTCGGGAACCCACTCGTCCTTGGTACGGCCATAGCCGGCGACGCGCAGCTCCTCGCCCTGGGCGAGCGGCTTGAAGCCGACCGCTACCGGGGCGATGCCGGTGGCCGGCTTGGCCAGCTTGGCCATCACCAGGTCACGGTCCTCGCGCGGGACGAGCTCGACGACGTCCACCGCACGGCCGCTGATGGTGGCGGTGGTCTTGAGCTTCGGAGCACCGGCGCCGACTTTGAAGCCTTGAGCAGGATTGTCGGCGAAGCAACTGGCCGCGGTTACCAGCCACTGCTTCTCGACGAGTGCTGCGGAGCAGCTGCGCTCTCCACCGACGTTGAGCTTTGCAGTGAACGCGTACACGCCCTCCCCGGCACTACCGCCCACGACGGCGCCCGCCGGCGCGGCAGTCAGCAGACCGGCTCCAACAGCCGCAGTGAGAAGCCCCGCTGTCCACACGGCGCGCGAACGCCTTGCAGACATGTGTATTCCTTGATCAGTATTCATGTGATTTTCCCGAGTTCGTCGCAAGCAGCCTGTCAACACCCCGACAGCCGAGGCCGACGGATGGGCGTGGCCTACTTCCCTGTGACGATCTCCACGAGTACGTGTTCGCGCTTTGCCGGGTCCGTGGTCTCGCCGATACCCTTCCATGCGTTCTTGTCGACGTCGTAGGACTTGGTCTTACCGTCGACGGTCATCGCAACGTGTGCAGTGTGGTCCTTGGTCTGCACTCCGGTCACAGCGGGAACCTCAAGGCTGAGGTATCCCTTGGCGCCCTTGACGCGGAAGCAGAAATCATCCCGATCCCGGGCGATGAACTGCAGCAGGTCGGGCGAGCTGTCACATTCGGCCAGCATGATATTGCCGTCTCCACGCTTGAGCTTCAGATTCTTCTCCGCGAGGATTTTTTCCGCGTTGGGATAGGAGAAGTCCTCGACGGCGACAGGCATTTGGGTAACCCGGTCGGACGTACCGGCCGTCCCGACCGCAGACGTGGTCGATGCCGGAGCATCGACCGCGTAGGCCGCTCCTGCCAGGGTCAGGGTGCAGCCGGCCAGGGCCAGGGCCAGCAGGCGTGAAGGGGTCTTCATCGATAGCTCTTTCATGGGAGACAGCCCATCTGTCACCAGTTCACGGTGGAGACAGGCATACAAAATCGCCGAACCAGTTCGCCGAGGAGGCATCGGGCGCTTCAGACCCGACCGGCAGAGCTAACTGACTACCACCAGGCTTGCCAGGTCGACAATTTCCAATGGGTGCCGAAGATCACATCTCAAGCTTTCCCCGCACCTGTGCTCAGCCCCGCTCGGGACTAAAGTCCCATGCTCAACTCCACTCCGGACAGCAGGAATTCTCGCTCACCGAAGAGGAGGTACGGGCAGCCGTCGGGACTTTAGTCCTCTTTTACTTCGCCTTTAACCTCACTTGACCCCATGTGATCATCGGATTCGGCGCCGAACGCGCCCACAGGACAATCATTTACGTAGAATCCGGTTAGCGAATACTTGACATGAATCAGACAGAGTTGATGCGCCAAAGAGCGGGTCAATCCAGACGCAGACTCACTTCACTCACAGCGCTGACGGTCTCTGCGCTTGTCTTTGGGACCGCTATCGCGCAGGCGGCTCCTCAGGAGCAGGCCGCATCAACAGTCAATTCCCGGGCCCAGGCCGTCGACGCCTGGATGAGCGGCGGTACGGGAGTGAAGCGCGCCGCTGCCAAAGCACTGACCGGAACCGATGCGGACCTGCGGGACTTTCTTGCGCGAGGCCTCCGTCGGGCCACAGTCGACGACGCACGCATCGCGATCCTCCAGATGCTTCCCACCGCCGGTAAGGGGGTGAGTGAAGCAGGGCAGAAGGCGTTGTCCGGGAGCGACCAGGATGTTCTCGACTTCGTGAAGTCCGGGTTCGAGAAGCCCTTGCGCGATGACCGGCGCGTCGACGTGCTGCGGACGATGAGCGAGGGTGGCAGGGCCGTCAACCGAGAAGGGCAGAGGGCACTGAACGACGGCTCGGCCAAGGCGCTGGAGGAGTTCTTCGAGAAACGCTGGCCCAAGGCCGAGGACGAGGACAACCGGGTCCGAGTGCTGGCCCTGATGGAGTCCGGCGGCGGCGCGATGAAGCAGGCCGGCACGCGGGCGATGAATGGAACGCCACAGGACAGGATTCAGTTCCTGGAGACCGGACAGCACCTGGCTCGTGCCCGCGACCAGGAACTGATGACGGTGACCCAACTCGCGGAAGCGGCCACAGAGGCGGGTAAGCGCGCCCGGGCCGAGACCGAGGAGGCCAAGGCAGCGGCCGGGCGCGCCGACAAGGCGGCTGCCTTGGCCAAGGAGGCCGCGCAGAAGGCGGCGGAAGAGAGCCAGGCGGCGAAGGGGGATGCGGACAGGGCCGGACGAGCCGCCACCCGCGCCGCCCAGGCAGCCGAAGGAGCGGCGGCTGCTGCCCGTACGGCGATCCAAGCTTCGAACACCGCGGTGGCCGCGTCTCGCACCGCCGCACAAGCTGCCGCCAACGCCGCGTATGCCGCCACCGCGGCGGGGCAGGCAGCCGCCAAGGCCTATCAGTCGGCGAATGCCGCCATCGGTGACCGCAATCAGGCCGCCAACGCGCGAAAGGCCGCCCAGGCAGCCCGCGATGCGGCAGCTGGCGCCCGCACCGCAGCTCAAGCTGCTTCCCACGCCGCTGACGCGAGTGCTGCCGCCGGGGACTCCGCGTCCGCAGCTGCCAGTGCCGGGCAGAACGCGGCCGCCGCTGCCGAGGCCGCAGCCGCAGCAGGCGAGCAGTCCGGGGTCGCCGCCGACGAAGCCGCACGTGCGCGACGGGCAGCAGCCCAAGCACGCTCAGCGGCAACGCAGGCCACTCAAGCCTCTGACCGCTCCCAGCGACTGGCCAACCAGGCTGCCGCAGCGGCCCGGGAGGCTCGCAAGGCCGCCGAATCCTCAGCCGGTCATGCCGAGGCGGCCGCGAAGGCGGCAGAGGACGCCGCTCAGCACGCCGGTGAGGCCGACGCCGAGGCGAAGAAGGCCATCGCACACGCCAACGCCGCCATCAAGGCGGCAGAACAAGCCGGGGCCGCAACCACTCAGGCCCAACAGGTCGAGATGGTTGCCCGCGATGCTGAGAAGTACCTGCTTGAGCAGGAGGGGGCAAAAGCAGTCGCGGATGCCGAACTGCTGAAGTCTCTGGACGACGAGGCCAGGGCCACCAACCAGTACGCGCGGACGCAGGCCGCCCGCATGGACGAGGAGACGAAGAAGCTGCTCGCGGAGGGAGTGGACAAGGCCAAGTCCGACCCTGCGGCGGCGGCCGGCCTTGCCCGCAAGGCCGCGGTCAATCTCCTCAGCAGCAACGGCAGCTGGACCAGTGAGGCTGCCGGCCAGGCCCTGTCCGGCACCGATGCCGACATCCTCACCTGGCTGTCGACCGACCGTCTCACCGCGCAGCAGGAAGACGATCGCGAGACTGTCCTCCACCTTGCCCGGATCGGCACGCCGAAGACGGCTGACGCCGCCGAAGCCGCACTCACTCGGGGCCCTGAGGCAGTCGAAGCGTTCTTGACCGACGGAGTGGTGGAGAGCCAGCGCGACGAGTACCGCATCCAGACCCTGCAGGCGATGGAAGACGCGGGCAAGGCCGTCACCACAGCGGGCAGCGCAGCCATGAACGACGGCTCGACCAAGGCCCTCAGCGCCTTCCTCCTCAGCGGATACCCGAAGGCCCAGGCCGAGGACGACCGGGTCGAGACTCTGCGGATCATGGAAAAGGGCGGTCCGCACGTCAAGGCCGCTGCCCGCACAGCCATGGCTGGGCCCCGTTGGATGCCGGGCGTCTTCGTGACGCGTCTCCAATACAAGGCCGCGCAAGCCGATCAGGACACCGCCGCCCACGTCGCGGCTGTCCGTGCGCAGATCAGCATCGCCGCCAAGGCCGCAGCCGATGCCTACAAGGACGCCAGCACCGCCGCCGGGGCAGCCGCCCACGCCAGGGGGAAGGCCGATGAGGCGAACGGCTACGCCAAGCAGGCGGAACAGGCCGCGCGGGAAGCAGGGGATCACGCGACACGGGCACGTGAGAGCTCCCAGGCCGCCGACAAGTCCGCCGCAGCAGCAGCGGACTCCGCCACCCGCGCCAAATCCGCGGCTGCTACCGCGCGCAAGGCCAGCCGGGCAGCGAACTACTCGGCCAGCCGGGCCACGGACTCCGCTGCCCAAGCCAGTATTTCGGCCGGCAATGCAGCCGCGTCCGCCCGTCGAGCCCAGGAGGCTGCCCTGAACGCAGGCCGGGATGCCGCCGCTGCCGGGCAAGCCGCACGCGACGCATACGCCATCGCTGCGGAGAAGCGCCACCAGGAACAGCAGGCAGAAGTGAAGGCGGCACGGGAAGAAGCCCACAAGAACGCACAGATCAACTATCGCCCCCAGGACGACCCCAAAAATGACGACGTCGTCTTCGAGAAACACAGCAACGCCGGAATTCCCGATGGCGTGCGCAACACAGTCGGATTCTTCAGCCTGCGAGGGGCATTCGATGGTGTCGCACTCACCGTGCTGGGTCGTACGGACGAGGCCAAAGAATCCTTCAAGGGATTCATTGGCCCCTTCTTCGCGGGGCAGCTCGGAGGCTACGTCAGCGGCTCTGCCGTCGAGGTGGGCAAAGGAGCGTTCCTGGGTAGAATCGGTGTCAGGGCGTTTGGGTGGCCGGTGGCCTTCGGAGCAACGATCGTCGATTACCTCCTGCCCGAGGGCGGCCCGGTACGTTATGTCGCACCCAGTCCTTTCGAGCGACGTCCCATCGCTCCCATCGCATGAGTGGTGAAGTAAATGATCAACAAGGAAAACCGGCTGAACTCACCAAAAGGCGAGGGTCTCGTAAAAGGATCGACCGCCGGGATCGGCGAAATGCTCGGCAAGATGCTCCTCGGCTGGCGTTCCCTGTTCCTCGGCTGCGCGGGAACAGCAGCCGGTTTCATCGGCGCATTCACCAACAGCGGACTCACCACAAGGGCAGCCCTCTTGGCCATCGGCGTCGCTTCCTTCGCGCTTGCATGGGTGACGTTGCGCCACATGAAGGGTCAGCGGAACGCACGCAACGGTCCTGAGCGCTGACCGCTCGCGACTCGGGGCATCGGGCTGTGAGCCAGGAGCATCCCCATGCTCACAGCCCGATGCCCGGCGATCTTGATTGGGACGCATCGCTCTTCCCGTTTTCCAGGGCGGGTCCTGCCGCACCCCCGAGGTGCGACATACCTTATACAGAAAACTTTAATGATCTTCTAGTTAAAAGTGGGTGCACATCCGTGAAGTTGGCCCGTGTTTCCGCAGTCGTCGTTGCCGCCGCGCTGGCCCCGGCTGTTCTGTTCTCCTCTCCGGCGGTCGCCGCCGACGACGGCAAGGCATCCGGGGTCGCCGCCTCGGAGAAGGCCGCTGAGGTGAAGCCGGAAGAAGGCACCGACAAGAAGCAGGCCGAAGAGGACAAGGCCGCGATTCTGAAGATCCTCGGCGAGGAGAACATCGGCCGCGGTCTCAAGACGAGGGCCGAGAAGGCGCTCAACGGCACGCCTGCGGATATGCGCGCATTCCTCACCACCGGCCAGTACGCGGGCCGTGACGAGGACAACCGCTTCGCGATCCTCAGGATGCTCGGAATGAGCAAGGACGTCGGCCCGGGCGTCCGGGAAGCCGCGAACAAGGCGCTCGACGGTACCCCCGAGGACCGGGTGAAGTTCCTGGAGAGCGGCTACAAGGGAGCTCGGACCGCGGATGACCGGGTTCGTGCCGTTCAGATTCTGAGCGCCGGTGGGCCCGCCGTGCGGGAAGCCGCGAAGACGGCGCTCAAGGGAACGCCCGAGGATGTTCGGCGCTTCCTGGAGGTGGGTCAGTACGAGGCCCGCGCCAAGGACGAGGCCGCCGAGAAGGCCGCCAAGGAAGCCAAGGACAAGGAGAAGAAGGAGAAGGAGCAGAAGGAGGGGAAGGACGGCGCCGGGACCGGCGGTGACAAGGACGGCAAGCCGTCCACCGGCGATCAGGCCAAGCCGGAGACCAGCGGTGGCGGCAGCGATGCCAAGCCCGCGGCCGACGTCGCCGTGAAGCCCGCCGCGAAGGACACTGCCGTCGGCGGGCAGATGGCCGCCACCGGCGCCGGTTCCTCGCTCCCCTGGGCCGTGGGTGGCAGTGCTGTCGCCCTCGCCGCCGGTGCGGGCATGCTCGTGACGGCGCGCCGTCGCCGCGCCGCGAACTGAAGGCCGGCCGGGAGGGGGGAGGGGCGGAGCACCGCCCCTCCCCCCTTTCCCTTACGCGAGCTCCGGATGCCGTACCCGGACCGCCTCCGTTCCCTCCGCGTTGTGGCGTTCCGCCCACCCTTCCAGGGCCGTGCGGCACGCGTGGTCCAGGTGGCGGACCGCTGACAGGTCGAGTTCGACCGGGCGGTCCTGCGGGAGGGCCTCCAGGGTTTCCAGCAGGCGCGGGAGGCGCAGGAAGGTGGCGTGGCCCGTGATCGTCACGACCAGGCGGCCGCCGGTGAGTTCGCGGGTCTCGACGTGGACGTGGGAGACCTCCCACGCCGTCTTGACCACCGCCAGCAGCAGCCCCAGCACCACGCCCTCGAACATGCTGGTCGTCACGATCGCGACGGCCGTGGCCGCCAGTACCAGTGCCTCGCCGCGGTGCTCCCGCCACAGCGGGCCGATCTCCTTGACCGGCACCAGCTTGCAGCCCGCGTGGACGAGAACGCCCGCCAGCGCGGCCAGCGGGATGACGCCGATCGCGGCGGGCAGTGCGACAGCGAAAATCAGCAGCCACAGGCCGTGGAGGACGCGGGAGAGCGATGTCTTGGCGCCCGCTTGGACGTTGGCGGCGCTGCGGACGATGACGGCGGTCATGGGGAGGGCGCCCAGGACGCCGCAGACCGTGTTGCCCACGCCCTGTGCCAGGAGCTCCTTGTCGTAGTGGGTGCGCGGGCCCTGGTGCATCCGGTCGACCGCGGCGGCGCTGAAGAGGGATTCCGCCGAGGCGATGAGGGTGAAGGCCAGGACCGTGCCGAGGACGGCGACGCTGCCGAGGGAGGTGAGGTCGTTGAGGCCCGGGGGCTGGATGGCGTCGGCGAGGCCCTTGACCTCGACACGGGCGATGTCCAGGCCGGCGGCCGCGGTGACCGCCGTGGCCAGGGTGACGGCCACCAGCGGGGCGGGGACGAGCCGGGCCTTCCCGGGGAGCTTCTTCCACAGGACGAGGACGGCGATGGTGCCCGCGCCCACCGCACACGCGACAACGGAGTCGCGGCCGGTCACGGCGTCCACGGCGAGACCCGGCAGGCCCGTGATCTTCGCGAGGCCCGAGCCCGGCTGCTTGGCGCCGGCCATGGTGTAGAGCTGGCCGAGGACGAGCACCAGCCCGATGCCCGCGAGCATGCCCTGGACGACCGCGACGGATATCGCGCGGAACCAGCGGCCGAAGCGCAGCGCGCCCAGGGTCAGTTGGAGCACGCCGGTCGCCAGCACGATGGCGCCCAGGGTGCCCAGGCCGAACTCCTTCACCGCCTCGAAGACGAGGACGGTCAGCCCGGCGGCCGGACCGCTGACCTGGAAGGTGCTGCCCGGCAGGGCGCCGACGACCAGGCCGCCGACGATGCCGGTGATCAGGCCGAGTTCGGCCGGGACACCCGAGGCGACGGCCACGCCGACGCACAGCGGGAGGGCCACCAGGAAGACGACCAGGGAGGCGAGGGCGTCCTGGCGCAGCGCGCCCGGTCCGCCCTCGCCGGAGGTAGTGAGGGTTTTGCGGGTGGAGAGCATGAACGTGGGGGTTCCTTGTGGGTCGCTCGCGTGGCGGACGGGGGCATCTCCCGCCCGCCACGCGAAGAAGTCCGCTTGCCTTGCTTGCGTCGTGGCAGCGCCCGTCGCGGCGCCCGGCCGCCTCAGAGGGGCCCGAACGTACTGCTGTCCCCGCCGGGTCGGTGCGCACGGACCGCACCCGTGTGGACCTCGTAGTACCAGGCATGGAGGGAGAGCAGCCCTTCCTCGACGCGTTCGCGGACGCACGGGTAGGTGCGCAGCCGGTCGAGCTGGGCCACGGCGTGCCGCTGGACCGCGTCGGCGAGATCGGCGCCGAAGGACGAACCGGCCGCCTGTGTCGCGAGCCAGTCGCGGACGGCGGGGGCGGCGGAGAGGTCGTCGCCCTGGACGAGGGCGCTGATCGCGCCGCAGTGGGAGTGGCCGCAGACGACGATGTCGCGGACGCCGAGCACGCGCACGGCGTACTCGATGGTGGCGGTCTCGCCCATGGGGCGGCCGCCGCCGTACTCGGGAACGATGTTGCCGGCGGTGCGGAGTTCGAAGAGTTCCCCGGGCCGGGCGCCGGTGATGAGCGAGGGGACGACGCGTGAGTCGGAGCAGGTGATGAACAGCGCCTCCGGCGACTGGCCGGATTGGAGGGCACGGAAGCTCTCGGCGCGTTCGGAGTCCGCGACGTGGGCCGCGAAGGAACGGGCGTGGACTATGAGCGACTTCATGATGGGCCTGCCTCCTGCGCCCGTGACGCGTGTGGGGACGCGCCGGGCACGGTGTGGTCGGGTCGGATCAAGAGCGACGGACGCCGGGGTACCCGGTGTCCGGATGCGGCGCGCCGGGGCCACTGCTTCGGGGCACACCGGCTGCCGGGGCCCGATTCTGCCCGGCCGCCGCGACAAACACTTTACCTGCGCATTACCCGTCGATGACAGATCGAAGTTTCGTCAAATACTGGACAACCATGGCCCGCGCAAGGCGACTTGACGCCACGTGTGCACGGCCCGTCACCAACCGCCGTCCGGACGATGGGATTCCGCCCGCGCCCCTGCTGGTGTTGCCATTCCGATATCCGGAAAGGGGGTGACGACCGGAGGCACCCTCACCTAGATTTCCAGCGCATTACGGCAAGTGATCGCACAGGGGACGGAGTCACCGCATGTCGGAACCACCCGAGCATCCACCCGGCCGCGCGGCCGCACAAGCCGCCACGGACGGCCATAAACCACTCTTGACCGTACGCAACCCGGTCTTGACCGTCCCGCTGATCGTCGCGGGGGTATGCCTCGCCATCCCCTTCGTGGCGATGCTCTGGGTGGACTCCTACGCCAGGCTCACCCCGGCTCTCATCGGCATCCCCTTCTTCTACTGGTACCAGATGCTCTGGGTGCTGCTGTCCACTCTCCTCACCGTCATCGCCTACGTCATCGTGCGTCGGCGTGAGGAGGCGGTGCGCCGGGAGCGGCACGCGGGGGGTGAGAGGGGATGAAGGACGGCGTGAACGGCGTGGCACTCGCCGTCTTCCTTTTCTTCTTCGTCGTCGTGACGGTCATGGGCTTCCTCGCCGCCCGGTGGCGAAGGGCCGAGAACTCCGACAACCTCGACGAATGGGGCCTGGGCGGCCGCTCCTTCGGCACCTGGGTCACCTGGTTCCTGCTGGGCGGGGACCTCTACACCGCCTATACGTTCGTGGCGGTACCGGCGGCGATCTACGCGGCGGGCGCGGCGGGCTTCTTCGCCGTGCCGTACACGATCATCACCTACCCGCTGGTCTTCACCTTCCTGCCCCGTCTGTGGTCGGTGGCGCACAAGCACGGCTATGTGACGTCGTCGGACTTCGTCCGGGGCCGGTTCGGCTCCCGCGGCCTCTCCCTCGCCCTCGCGGTGACCGGGATCCTGGCCACGATGCCGTACATCGCGCTGCAACTGGTCGGCATCCAGGCGGTGCTCGACGTCATGGGCGTCGGCGGCGGCGAGAACACCAACTGGTTCGTCAAGGACCTGCCACTGCTCATCGCCTTCGGCGTGCTCGCGGCCTACACCTACTCCGCCGGGCTGCGCGCCCCAGCGCTGATCGCCTTCGTCAAGGACGCGCTGATCTACATCGTGATCATCGTGGCGATCATCTACATACCGATCAGACTGGGCGGCTTCGAGCACATCTTCGGCAAGGCCGGCGAGGCGTTCGCGACCGAGAATCCCGCTACCGGAAAACCCCGGGGTTCGCTGATCCCGGGAGCGGAGACGCAGTGGGCTTACGCGACGCTGGCGCTCGGCTCGGCGATGGCGCTCTTCCTCTATCCGCACTCGGTGACGGCGGTCCTCTCCAGCAGGAGCCGCAATGTCATCCGCCGGAACACCACCATCCTTCCCCTCTACTCCCTGATGCTGGGCCTGCTGGCGATGCTCGGCTTCATGGCCATCGCCGCCGGGGTGAAGGTGAAGAACGGCCAGCTGGCGATCCCCCAGCTCTTCGAGGACATGTTCCCGGACTGGTTCACCGGGGTGGCCTTCGCCGCGATCGGCATCGGCGCGCTCGTACCGGCGGCCATCATGTCGATCGCCGCAGCAAATCTCTTCACCCGCAACATCTACAAGGACTTCCTCAAACCGGACGCCTCCCCCGAACACGAGGCGAAGGTATCGAAGCTCGCGTCCCTGCTGGTCAAGGTCGGCGCGCTCGTTTTCGTCCTCACCATGGACAAAACGGTCGCCATCAATTTCCAGCTGCTGGGCGGCATCTGGATCCTCCAGACCGTGCCCGCGCTCGTCGGCGGGCTCTTCACCCGCTGGCCCCACCGCTGGGCGCTGCTCGCGGGCTGGGCGGCCGGTATGACGTACGGGACGTGGCGGGCGTACGCCACACCGAGCGCCACCCAGGACCACTTCGGGAACACCAACCTCATCCCCTTTATTGGGGAAAAGGGATATATCGGACTTACCGCCTTTATCCTTAACGTGATCGTCGTCATCGTCGCGACGGTCGTCCTCAAGGCGCTGAAGGTGCCCGACGGCGAGGACCGGACCCGGCCCTCGGACTACACGGCCGACGCCGGTGACCCGGGGGTCAGCGCGGACCTCCCGCCGGCCACCGCAGGAGCCCCCGGCGGGCACTGACCCGCCACCCCCGGGACCACCGCCCGGAGGCCCCCCGGAGGGCCGCCACATCCCCGCCCAGGGGGCGTGGCGGCCCTCTTCTCTTGCCCTTCCAGGTACGCCCGTTAGCACATTCCGCGACCGTCTCATGACGCGACGACACAACATGTGGGGGCGCGTGCGAGACCCGGCACTAGATGTATGCTCGTCTCCGCTGTCGTCGCAGGGGAATCCGGTGGAAATCCGGAACTGTCCCGCAACGGTGTATGTGTGCGCATATACCCAGCGCACCTGAAGTCCGACGACCTGCCGACAGCGCGCCCACCACCGAGCCTGCCCCGGCTCGGTCATGGGCGTTGAATTCGTCCGGGCCTCGCGGGTTGGGCCGATGGACGCCTACGAGGCATGCCCTGGTGCAAGTGGCATGCGCGTGCGCGGCCATCGCTCTCCCGCCCGGCCCACCCAGCCGAGCGAGGGAGAGCCTCAGTGACCATCGCGCCCGCAGATCCGGTTTCAGCTCCGGTCTCAGCGAACGCGGAAGCGACCGGCGGCCCCGGGACCGCGCTCCTGCGCACCCTGACCGACCTCACCGCCGACCTTCCGGCCACCGACCCCGGCAAGGTCGCCGCCGCCGCGCTCCGCGGCCGCAGCGCCGCCGCGGACGACGCCGAGCTGCGCTCCCTCGCCACCGAGGCCGCCGCCGGCCTCATCTCGGAGGAGCCCGAGTACTCCAAGCTCGCCGCGCGCCTGCTCACCCTGGCCATCGCCGACGAGGCGGCCGGCCAGGGCGCCACCTCCTTCTCCGCCTCTGTCGAGGTCGGACACCGCGAGGGGCTCATCGCCGACGACACGGCCGCCTTCGTCCGCACCCACGCCGCACGTCTGGACGCCCTCGTCGAGGCCGCCCTCACGGACGGCGCGGACGACCGCTTCGGCTACTTCGGCCTGCGCACCCTGCACAGCCGTTACCTGCTGCGCCACCCGATCCACCGCGACGTGATCGAGACCCCGCAGCACTTCCTGCTGCGCGTGGCCTGCGGTCTCGCCGAGGACCACTCGGAGCGGGCCCTGGACGACGTCGCGGAGCTGTACCGGCTGACGAGCACCCTCTCGTACCTGCCGTCCTCCCCGACGCTGTTCAACTCCGGCACCCGCCACCCGCAGATGTCGTCCTGCTACCTGCTGGACTCCCCGCTGGACGAGCTGGACTCCATCTACGACCGCTACCACCAGGTGGCGCGTCTGTCGAAGCACGCGGGCGGCATCGGCCTGTCGTACTCGCGCATCCGCTCGCGCGGCTCGCTGATCCGGGGCACCAACGGTCACTCCAACGGCATCGTGCCGTTCCTGCGCACCCTCGACGCCTCCGTCGCCGCCGTCAACCAGGGCGGCCGCCGCAAGGGCGCGGCCTGTGTCTACCTGGAGACCTGGCACGCCGACATCGAGGAGTTCCTGGAGCTCCGCGACAACACCGGTGAGGAGGCCCGCCGCACCCACAACCTCAACATCGCGCACTGGATCCCGGACGAGTTCATGCGCCGCGTCGAGACGGACGCGGACTGGTCGCTCTTCTCCCCCGCCGACACCCCGGACCTGGTCGACCTCTACGGCGACGAGTTCGACGCCGCGTACCGCAAGTACGAGGCCGAGGGCAAGGCCGTCAAGACCATCCCGGCGCGTGTGCTCTACGCCCGGATGATGCGCACCCTCGCGCAGACCGGCAACGGCTGGATGACCTTCAAGGACGCCGCCAACCGCACGGCCAACCAGACGGCCGAGAAGGGCGCGGTCGTCCACTCCTCGAACCTCTGCACCGAGATCCTCGAGGTCACCAACGACGGCGAGACCGCGGTCTGCAACCTGGGCTCGGTCAACCTCGCGCAGCACCTCGGTGCCGACGGCGAGATGGACTGGGAGAAGCTCGACCGTACGGTCCGTACGGCCGTCACCTTCCTCGACCGCGTCGTGGACATCAACTTCTACCCGACCGAGCAGGCCGGCAGCTCCAACAGCCGCTGGCGCCCGGTGGGCCTGGGCCTCATGGGCCTCCAGGACGTCTTCTTCCGGCTGCGCCTGGCCTTCGACTCGGCCGAGGCGAAGGAGCTGTCCACCAAGATCTCCGAGCGGATCATGCTGGCGGCGTACGAGGCCTCCGCGGACCTCGCCGAGCGCCACGGCCCCCACCCGGCCTGGGCCGCGACCCGCACCGCCCGCGGTGTGCTCCACCCGGACCACTACCCCAACGCCGTCGCCGCGTGGGAGGACCGCTGGGAGGCGCTGCGCGCCCGCATCGCCGAGGTCGGCATGCGCAACTCGCTGCTGCTCGCCATCGCCCCGACGGCGACCATCGCCTCCATCGCCGGCGTCTACGAGTGCATCGAGCCGCAGGTCTCCAACCTGTTCAAGCGCGAGACGCTCTCGGGTGAGTTCCTCCAGGTCAACACCTACCTGGTGGAGGACCTCAAGAAGCTCGGCGTGTGGGACCGCGCCACCCGCGAGGCCATGACCGAGGCCAACGGCTCCGTCCAGGACATGAAGTGGATCCCGCAGGAGGTCCGCGACCTGTACCGCACGGCCTGGGAGATCCCGCAGCGCGCCCTGATCGACATGGCCGCGGCCCGTACGCCGTACCTGGACCAGAGCCAGTCGCTGAACCTGTTCATGGCCTCCCCGACCATCGGCAAGCTCAGCTCGATGTACGCGTACGCCTGGAAGCAGGGCATCAAGACGACGTACTACCTGCGCTCCCGCCCGGCGACCCGGATCGCCCGCGCGGCGTCCGGCGGTGCCGCCGCCGCGACCGCCGCGACCATCCCGGTGCAGCAGGTCGCGCCCGACGAGGACGCCATCGCCTGCTCCCTTGAGAACCCCGAGTCCTGCGAGGCCTGCCAGTAATGAGCTCCACCGAACAGAAGAACCTGCTCGACCCGGGCTTCGAGCTGACGCTGCGCCCCATGCGGTACCCGGACTTCTACGACCGCTACCGCGACGCGATCAAGAACACCTGGACCGTCGAGGAGGTCGACCTCCACTCGGACGTCGCCGACCTCGCCAAGCTGTCCCCGGGCGAGCAGCACATGATCGGCCGCCTGGTCGCGTTCTTCGCGACCGGCGACTCGATCGTGGCGAACAACCTCGTGCTGACGCTGTACAAGCACATCAACTCGCCCGAGGCGCGCCTCTACCTGTCGCGGCAGCTGTTCGAGGAGGCCGTGCACGTCCAGTTCTATCTGACGCTGCTCGACACCTACCTGCCCGACCCGGACGACCGCGCCGCGGCGTTCGACGCGGTGGAGAACATCCCCTCCATCCGCGAGAAGGCGCAGTTCTGCTTCAAGTGGATCAACGAGGTCGAGAAGATCGACCGCCTGGAGACGAAGGCCGACCGCCGTCGCTTCCTGCTCAACCTGATCTGCTTCGCGGCCTGCATCGAGGGCCTGTTCTTCTACGGCGCCTTCGCCTACGTGTACTGGTTCCGCAGCCGCGGCCTGCTGCACGGCCTGGCGACCGGCACCAACTGGGTCTTCCGCGACGAGACCATGCACATGAACTTCGCGTTCGAGGTCGTGGACACCGTCCGCCAGGAGGAGCCCGAGCTCTTCGACGACGAGCTCCAGCAGCAGGTCACCGACATGCTGAAGGAGGCCGTGGAGTGCGAGCTCCAGTTCGGCCGCGACCTGTGCGGTGACGGCCTGCCGGGCATGAACACCGAGTCCATGCGCGAGTACCTCCAGTGCGTCGCCGACCAGCGCCTCCAGCGCCTGGGCTTCGCCCCGGTCTTCGGCTCGGAGAACCCTTTCTCCTTCATGGAGCTCCAGAACGTCCAGGAGCTGACCAACTTCTTCGAGCGCCGCGCGTCCGCGTACCAGGTGGCGGTCGAGGGCACGGTCGGGTTCGACGAGGAGTTCTAAGCCCCTGTAAGGGGCGCGGGGAACTGCGCGACCGGCCACGGCCGGTCCGCAGGTTCTGACAACACGGCGAAGGGCCCGTACGGAAACATTCCGTACGGGCCCTTCGTCATGACGACTAGTCGTTGGCGACGACCGGATACCGCGGCGTACCCTCCGCCATCTGGCGAAGCGCGTCCTTGCGGTCCCGCTTCGACAGACGGTCGATGTACAGGTAGCCGTACAGGTGGTCCGTCTCGTGCTGGAGGCAGCGGGCGAAGTAGCCGGTGCCCTCGACGGCGATCGGGTTGCCGTGGATGTCCTGACCGCGCACGACGGCGTAGTCGGGGCGGGCGAGGGCGGCGTAGGCCGTCGGCACGGACAGGCAGCCCTCGTTGGAGTCGTCCAGGATGCGGCGGTCGGCCGGCAGGTCGTCCAGGACGGGGTTGATGACGTGGCCGACGTGGCGGACGCCCTCGTCGTCGGGGCAGTCGTAGACGAAGACCTTGAGGTCGACGCCGATCTGGTTGGCGGCCAGGCCGACGCCCTCGGCGGTGCGCTGGCTGGCGAACATGTCGTCGACCAGCTGCGCGAGCTTCTCGTCGAACTCGGTGACGTCCCGGCACTCCTTGTGCAGGACCGGGTTGCCGACGACGGTGATCGGACGGGAGGTGCCCCGCTCGCGGTGCGCGAGCTCGCGCTCCTCGCAGTTCTCGGTGTCCACGATGAACTCGCTCTTCGGCTCGTCGTTCACCGACTGCTCAGTGTCTTGCTGCGACATCTCCGCCGTACGCCTCTCTCACAACCCGAAAGCAATATCTTGCCCTGAACCCATAGGGCCCCATACAGGGTACGGGGGCCGGGGCGCGAGCTCAGCAGACCTCTTCGAGATCCCGCCACTCGCGGGTGTCGGGGCTGTCGGCGACCCAGCCGTCCAGCAGGCCGCGCACCAGGCCGGGCGGGGCCGCGATGCCGCACTCCCGCTCGGGCACCCACAGGGATCCGGAGCCGGAGCCTGCCGTGCGGTGGCCGAGGGGGCCGGGGTGGCCGGGCTCGCTGTGGTCGTGGGGGTCGAGGTGCTCGCCGTCGCCCTCGTCGCTGGGCATCCGGCTCTCCGAGCACGTACGGCACAGCAGGCGCACGGAGGAGGACCAGTCCTCGGCGGCGAAGCCCGCGTCGGCCGCGAGCCGCTCCAGGGCGTCCCGGTCGGCCTCGGTGGCGGCCTCCAGCAGTACGACCCAGGTGGGGACGGGCGAGGGGGCCCACAGCTCGATCTCGTCGAAGACCGGGTAGGCGGGCCCGGCGGCGGTGACGCGCTCGCCGTGCGGGACGCCGTCGTGCAGCACGACCTCGCCCCAGCGGCGGCCGGAGGACGGCAGCGGGATGGAGAGCACCTCGATGCGCGCCGGGTCGAGCCGGCGGCCCCAGACGACCTCGGCCTCGCCCTCCGGGGAGAGGCGCACGGCCGCGCTGCCCAGCTCCATGCCGGCCGGCTCACCGGCCGGGCCGCCCTCGCCGGGCACCTTGAGCCCGTAGGCCTGCCAGGCGCGGCGGGCCAGCGGCCAGTCCTGGAGGGCGGTGGCGGCGATGCCCACGTTCCACCAGTCCGGAGCGCCGGCCTCGCGGTCGAGCAGGGCCACCGCGCGCAGGCCGGCGGCGCGGGCCTGCTCCCAGTCGTGCCGGAACTTGTGCAGCAGGGCGAGGTTGAACCATGACTCGGAGAGCCAGGGCTCCATGTCGGCGGCCCGCGTCAGCAGCGCGCCCGCGTCCTCGTACCGGCCGTCGCCGATGAGCGTGAAGGCACGGTCGGTGGCCTGCCGCCACGAGGCGGAAGGCCGGTGCCGTACCCTGCCGAAGATCCTCACGATTCCCGCCTGCCGGTTTCTGCGTGTTCCGCGTGCGACCACGCCGGATGGACCGGGTGGCGACCGCCGTCCTCCCTGACGACTGCCGGCCACACCCCATGGGTTCCGGGGAGCACTGCCGCCCTCACCGTCTCCTTGCCGACGACGGCGCGCATGACACCCCCCGATTTCCGCGTTCTCGCCATTCTCTTTGTCTTCTTCGCATCCAACCATGCCCTTCCGGACGCCCGCTCATTACCCGTGGGTTCGGCGGGCTAGTCCCGGTTCGCCCGCACTCCCGCGAGTGCGGTGGTGCGGGCCGCCGTGCGCGAGCACCCTCGCGAGCGCCTCCACCACCCGGGGCTCGTGGTCGTGCGCGGTGGCCAGGCGCAGCCGCTCCAGCGCGCGCAGCGGACCGCACGCCGGGTTGCCCGCGAGGTCGTCGTAGGCGTTGACCGTCCGGACGATACGGGCGGTGAGCGGCTGGTCCCGGTATGGATCCGCTTGGCGCTCGACCACCAGTGCGACTTCTGGCGGTACGCCGGTCTGCCGCACCACGGCGCCGCCCAGCAGGGCGATCCGGCGGCGCTCCTCGGCGGGCAGCGGCTCGGTGGCGCCGGCGGGCACGGGTTCGAGGAGGGAGAGCTGGCCGATGTCGTGCATCAGCGCGGCCTCCTCGACGACGGCGAGGCCGGCTGCGGACAGGCCCAGTTCCCGGCCGACGGCCCGGCCGAGCGTCGCCACGCGGCGGGCATGCCCGGCGGGGGTGTAGCCGGCGATCTCGGTGGCGCGGGCGAGGGAGGCGACGGTCTGCCGGCGGGTGGCCCGTACGGCCTCGTAGCGGTGCACGGACAGCTGGGTGACCAGCAGCGGCAGGCAGAACACGGGCAGCGCCCAGAGGCCGGCAACGGCCACGGCCAGCGCCAGTACGACGCCGGTGGCGCCGATCGCCGAGCCGATGCCGGGCAGGGCGCGCAGCTCCTCGCGGAGCGCCGGGCCGTACGGGCCGCCGGTGCGGGCGCGGGTCAGGGCAGCCGCCAGGACGGCGTCACAGAGGGCGGTGAGGGCGAGGAGAAGGAGCAGGAACAGGGGGTAGTACGGGCTGTGGGCGAACCGGGGGCCGAGGGCGCCGGAGGCGTGGAGGGGCTGGAAGCAGAGGGCGGCGAACCCGGCGCCCAGGACACGGCGGGCGAGCCGGTCCAGCGCGGGGGGCCGGCCGACGGCTCCCGCGAGGGTCGCGCCCAGCACGACGGCCACGACCTGCGCGGCGCCGTGCGAGGCGGGTTCGCCGCCGATCTCGCCGAGCAGCGCGTACGCGAGGGTTCCGGCCGATCCGACGGGCGCGGTCTCGCGCACCCCGCCGCCCCCGGCCGGCCGCCGCCGCGCGGCCTCCCCCAGCGCGATGAGCGCCCCATAGGCGAGAGCCACCTGCGGCTGCGCGACCCCCCACCACGCGGTCCACACGAGCGCCCCGAGCGCGGCGCCCCCGGCAAGCGCGTGCACCCCCCGCACAACCGGCACGGCACCTGCCGGGCGGCCCCGCGAGGGGGGCCGACGGCGGCGGCCGGGGTGGGCCGGGCCGGTGGCCGACGGAGACGGCGCGGGGCCGGTGCCCCGCGCGGGGCGCCCGTCCCGCCCGCCGGGCGCCGGTCCACTTCCGGGGGCGGCCCCCGACACCTGCCCCGCACGCGGCAGCGCCCGTGCGGGGTGTCCGTCCTGACCATCGGGAGCCTGCACGCTGCCAGGCACGGTCCCCGGTGCTTGCCCCACCCCGGGCAGGCCCCACGCCGGGCGCCCGCTCCTATTCGGCGCGGCCGCAGAGGGCGCGGCGTCCGCGCTCTGCGGACGGCTCGCTCCAGAGCGCTCCCCCGGTGTGCCGTGGCCTCCCGGCAGGCGCCCCTCCCCGCCGTCACCAGCCGTCGGCGCACCGCCGGGCGCCGCGTCCGGCGCCTGCGCCGCCCCTGGGCGGCTCCGCGCCGGGCGCCCGTCCCGGTCGCGGGGCACCGACGCGCCCCCGGGCCCCGCGCCCGCCCCCCGGCGCGCCCCCGGCACAACCCCCTCCGCAGGGGCCGATGGGCGTGGCCCCCCGCCCCCGGGGTGGCCCGCCGTCATGCCGGGCCACCCGGGTGCGCGAAGCCCGCCGCAGGCGAGGTCGCCGGCGAACAGTGATCAACAGGGACGTTTCGGCTGGGCGGAATGATGTCTTCCGGACAGCGTTCGCGAGGGCTCGCGGGGCGCCAGCCGTGGCGGTCGAGGGCGCGGGAGAGGGCGGCGACCATGCGGGGGTCGAAGTGGGAGCCCGAGCAGCGGTGGAGCTCGGCCAGGGCCACCGGGACGGGGCGGGCGCGGCTGTAGCTGCGGGTGGAGGTCATCGCGTCGAAGGCGTCCGCCACGGCCACCACCCGGGCGAACTCCGGGATCTGATGCCCCATCAGGCCATAGGGGTAGCCGCTGCCGTCCAGGCGCTCGTGGTGGTGGAGGATCGCGTCACGCGCCTCGCCGAGGAAGCCGATGCCGCGCACCATCTCGTGCCCGTACTCGGGGTGGAGCTCGATGACGCGGCGCTCCTCCGCGGTGAGCGGGCCGTCCTTGCGGAGCAGCCGGGTGGGGACGCCGAGCTTGCCGACGTCGTGGAGGGTGCCGGCGAAGCGGACGGCCTCCAGGCGGTCGCCGGTGATGCCCAGTTCCCGGGCGATCAGCACGGACGCGCGGCCGACGCGCTCGCTGTGGCCGCGCGTGTAGCGGTCCTTGAGGTCGACGGCCTGGACCAGCGCCCGGACCGTCGCCTGGTGCGCGGCGCGCTCACGGCGGCAGCGGTCCAGGACCCAGGAGGAGACGGACATGGGGAGCAGCACCAGCAGGGCCGCCACAGGCCCGTACGCGCTGTGCCACAAGAGCGCCGTCATCAGGCCCGTCGGCCCGTGGAGCAGCGGCGGCACCAGCGCTGCCGGCAGCGGCGCGCCCCAGGCCGCGCGCGGGGAGCGGCCCTCGGCGGCGACCAGGACGCCGCCGTCGAGCGCGGTGACGACCAGGGCGAGCGTCAGCGCCGCGGCGAGCGCGGGCAGCAGGGCGTACGGGAGGGCATGCGACGCCGGGGCGCCCAGCCCGTGGACGTAGGAGGCCGCGCTCGCGGCGAGGGAGAACTGCGCCGCGTGCCACAGCCGCCGTACCCACACGGGCCGCCGGCCGACCCGTCCCAGGAGCGCGCCGGGCACGGCCACCAGCCCGGCGGCCCCGGGCGGCAGCAGAAAGGCCCCGGCGAGCAGTACGGGCACGGTCAGCGGGCAGCGCGGCAGTCGCTCGGAGACGACGCAGAGGCCCGCGAGGAGCGCGACCGCCCCCCAGGGCACGGCGGAGGCGTCCCGCATAGCGGGCACGGCGCACAGCGCGGCGGCGAGCACGGCCCCCGCGATATACACGCGAGCCGCCGCCGGAAGTGCCCCCATGGCGCGTCCTCCCCGACCCTTGGACCTGGCGTCTGGATGGGGAGAATAGGCTCAGCCGAGCCGGGAAAACCGCCCCGTTGGTATTGCGCCGTCCGTTCGGGTGACGTTCCCGGGTGCGGTGGTTTGGATCAACGGCGTCGGCCTACCGCCGACGCCGGACCGGTGGTCAGTCCCGCTTCGCGGCGGCCTCGGCCGCCCGCGCCTCGGCGACCACGTCCTGGTCCGGCACGGCCTCCCCGGCGCGGATCAGCTCGATCCGGCCCATGACCTTGGAGCGGAGGTCGGCCGGCACGTCGTCGTGGCCGCAGCAGCGCTTGACGAGCTTCTTCACGGCCTGTTCCAGCCCGTACTTCTCCAGGCAGGGCGAGCACTCGTCGATGTGCACCTCGAACTCGGCGCACTTGCCGTCGGGCATCTCGTGATCGAGGAACTCGTAGAGATGGTCGAGGACTTCAGAGCAGTCCGTCTCGTGCGGGTCTCCGCAGCTCATGAGTCCGACCCTTTCCGGTTGTGCGACGCGTCGGGCCCGTTCGGCGCGGGGGCGGCACCGGCCGGGACCAGTCCGCGCTCGCGGGCGTAGTCCTCCAGCATGCCGCGCAGCTGACGACGGCCGCGGTGCAGCCGGGACATCACCGTGCCGATGGGGGTACCCATGATGTCCGCGATCTCCTTGTACGCAAAGCCCTCGACGTCCGCCAGGTAGACCGCGATGCGGAACTCCTCCGGAATGGCCTGGAGGGCCTCCTTGACATCGGAGTCGGGGAGGTGGTCGAGCGCCTGGGACTCGGCGGAGCGCAGTCCCGTCGACATGTGCGACTCGGCACGCGCGAGCTGCCAGTCCTCGATCTCCTCCGACGCGCTGCGCAGCGGCTCGCGCTGCTTCTTGCGGTAGGAGTTGATGAACGTGTTGGTCAGGATGCGGTACAGCCAGGCCTTGAGGTTGGTGCCGTCACGGAACTGGTGGAAGGACGCGTAGGCCTTGGCGTACGTCTCCTGCACCAGGTCCTCGGCGTCGGCGGCGTTGCGCGTCATGCGCAGCGCGGCCGAGTACATCTGGTCGAGGAAGGTCAGGGCGTCCCGCTCGAAGCGGGCATTGCGCTCCGCCACGGTCTCGGCATCCCGTCCGCTCGCGGTGTTCTCCGCGTCGGTCCCAGCGACCGGACCCACCTCCTCCAACACCATGGCGGCGCCCTTGTCGGACCCGCTCGAATCGGAGAATAGACGACGATCCGGTCCGCCCGCCGCTCCAGCCACGGCCGGATCCGCCATGCTCATGACCGCCCATCCCGGGTCGGCCGTGTGCGGGCGGGACGGGCATGCGATCGAACCCATGCGGGGAGCTCCCATTCCTTCGTCTGTGCCGGTACCTGACTACAGACCGCACAACAGCACGCCCCCGTGGATCATTCCCGGCGGTAGGAAACTTCTCCGGAAGGCCCTCAGATCGCCTTGAGCCACATCCCCACGGCGTCGGTGATCACGGCCAGGGCCTCCGTCTGGGTGACGTCCGCCTTCTTGGGCACCGCGAAGCCGTGGTCCCCGGCCGGCACCGTCACCGGCTCGGTGCCCGGCGGGAACTCCTCCGGCCGGCCGAAGGGGTCGCGGGCGCCCTGCACCACGAGCGTGGGCAGGCCCGCGCCGGTCAGTTCACCGGCCCGGGACTTCTCCGGCTTGCCCGGCGGGTGCAGCGGGAAGCTCAGCGCGAGCACGGCCGCCGCGCCCAGCTCCGCGGCCGTCCGGCACGCCACCCGGGCCCCCGCGCTGCGGCCGCCCGCCACGACGGGCAGCCCGGGGGCGGCGAGCGCGGGCCACAGCGCCCGCCATGCCTCGTCGAGCGCCTTGGGCGCCGGGGCCACCTTCTTGCCGGCCACCCGCCACGGCTGCTCGACGAGGGCCACGGTGACCCCGTCCAGGGGCAGGGCGGCGGCGAGCGCCTGGAGGTCACGGGCCTCCACTCCCCCGCCCGCGCCATGGCCCAGGGCGAGCACGAGGCGGGCGTCCGGCGCGAGGTACCAGTGGACGCGGGCGTCCCCGGCGGGGGTCGGCACGTCCTGCGCGGTCTCAGCGATCTTTGTCGTCACCGCTCCATCCTGCCGCCCCGCCCCCTTCAGAACAGCGTCGACTCCTCCGGCGCCGCCAGCTCGGTCAACAGCTCGGGGCCGTTGTTGCGGACGTCGCTGACCGCCGTGGCGACCGGGTACGCCCGGACGAGCCCGGGAGGCGGCGGCGCCAGCAGCCCCCGCAGCTCCTCCGGATCCGTACGGGCGGGATCCAGCCAGGCCTCCCAGCGGTCGGGGGTGAGCAGCAACGGCATCCGCGGATGGATCTCCGCCAGGGAGCGGGGACCGGGTTCGACAGCCCCCCTTTCGACAGAACCGGAGGGTGTCGCCATGGCGAACGGCTCCGTTTCCGCCTCGGTGGTTATCACCGAGCAGGTCGCCCACCACGCCTGCGGATGGTCCGGCGGCAGCGTCGGGTCGCGCCAGAACTCGTACACCCCGGCCATCGCCATCACCGAGCCGTCGACGGGCGTGACGAAGTACGGCTGCTTCCGGGTGCGCTTGCGGCGCCCCTTCTCCTCCAGCTCGCGCTCCTGCGCGCCGGTGACCCACTCGTAATAGCCGTCCGCCGGGAGCAGACAGCGCCGGGACTCGAAGGCCCGCCGGAAGGACGGCTTCTCGTGGACCGTCTCCGACCGGGCATTGATCATCTTCGCCGCGCCCTCGGGCGACTTCGCCCACGACGGCACCAGCCCCCACCGCAGCGCCCGGAGCTGGCGAACCGGACGCCGGTCCGCTGCGTCTTTCAGAGGACGTTCGAGCACCGCGTACACGCTCTTCGTCGGCGCCACGTTCCAGTCCGGAGCCAGCGTCTCCTCCGGTACCCACTTCTCCACCTCGAAGAGCCCGGCCAGGTCCTCCGGCCGCCGACTCGCCGCATATCGCCCGCACATGGGTGCCACACTGCCACGAAGACGCTAGGAGCGGCTCACAGATGGACAGCAGCACCACCGCCACCGACCTGTGGAACCGCGTCGTCGGCACCCAGCCCCACCCCTCACTGTGGCTGGTTCTCGCCACCGGCGTCATAGCCCTCGCCGCCGTCACCCCTTACGGCGTCTGGCGCGTCACCCGCAACGCGATCACCATCGCCCACGAGGGCGGCCACGCGATCGTCGCCCTGCTCAGCGGGCGCCGGCTGGACGGCATCCGGCTGCACTCCGACACCTCGGGGCTGACCGTCTCCCGGGGCCGGCCGACCGGGCTCGGCATGATCCTCACCGCGGCGGCCGGCTATCCGGCGCCCTCCCTGCTGGGCCTGGCCGGGGCCGCCCTGCTGGCGGCCGGGCACACCACCGCGCTGCTGTGGGGCGCGGCGGCGCTGCTCGCCGCGATGCTGGTGATGATCCGCAACGCCTACGGGGCGCTGACCGTGGTGCTCTCGGGGGCGGCGTTCGTCCTGGTGTCCTGGCTGGCCGGGCCGCAGGTGCAGGCGGCGTTCGCCTACGGGGTGGTGTGGTTCCTGCTGCTGGGCGGCGTCCGGCCGGCCTTCGAGCTCCAGCGCAAGCGGCGGCACGGCGGCGCCCCCGACTCGGACGCGGACCAACTGGCACGGCTGACGCACGTCCCCCCGGTGGTGTGGCTGGGCCTCTTCCACGTCGTTTCCCTGTGCTCCCTGGCCGGGGGAGGCCGCTGGCTGCTCGGACGGTGACCGGCGGCGAACCACTAAGGTGAGGGCATGACCGAGAGCCCCGTGCACACCGACCTCTGGCCCGCCCCCGTCGCGAACGGGGCCGTCGACGCGACCGTCACCGTGCCCGGATCGAAGTCCGTCACCAACCGCGCCCTGGTGCTGGCCGCTCTCGCCGCCGAGCCCGGCTGGGTGCGCCGCCCGCTGCGCTCGCGCGACACCGTCCTCATGGCCGACGCGCTGCGCGCCATGGGCGTCGGCATCGAGGAGGGCGTGGGCCCGGACGGCACCGGAGAGGCCTGGCGTGTGATCCCCGCCCGGCTGCACGGCCCGGCCGAGGTCCTGGTGGGCAACGCCGGCACCGTCATGCGCTTCCTGCCGCCCGTCGCGGCCCTCGCCGACGGCCCGGTCCGCTTCGACGGCGACCCCCGCAGCTACGAGCGCCCCCTGCACGGCGTGATCGACGCGCTGCGCGCGCTGGGCGCCCGCATCGACGACAACGACCGCGGCGCCCTGCCGCTGACCGTGCACGGCTCCGGCGCCCTGGACGGCGGCCCGGTGGAGATCGACGCCTCCTCGTCCTCGCAGTTCGTCAGCGCGCTGCTGCTTTCGGGTCCGCGCTTCAACCAGGGCGTCGAGGTCCGGCACATGGGCGCGTCCCTGCCGTCGCTGCCGCACATCCGGATGACCGTGGACATGCTGCGCGCGGCCGGTGCCCAGGTCGACACCCCGGAGTCCGGCGGCGAGGCGAACGTCTGGCGGGTCTCCCCCAGCGCCCTCCTCGGCCGTGACCTGGTCGTCGAGCCGGATCTTTCCAACGCCGCGCCGTTCCTGGCCGCCGCCCTGATCACCGGTGGCCGGGTCACCATCCCGGACTGGCCCGAGCGCACCACCCAGCCCGGCGACTCCCTCCGGGAGATCTTCACCGCCATGGGCGGCCGCTGCGAGCTCACCGACGCCGGCCTGACCTTCACCGGCACCGGCCGGATCGCCGGCATCGACGTCGACCTCCACGACGTCGGTGAGCTCTCGCCCGTGATCGCCGCGGTGGCCGCGCTGGCCGACTCCGAGTCCGTCCTGCGGGGCATCGCCCACCTCCGGCTGCACGAGACCGACCGTCTCGCCGCCCTGGCCAAGGAGATCAACGAGCTCGGCGGCGACGTCACCGAGACCGAGGACGGCCTGCACATCCGCCCGCGCCCGCTGCACGGCGGCGTCTTCCATACCTACGAGGACCACCGGCTGGCCACCGCGGCCGCCGTCATCGGCCTCGCCGTCGAGGGCGTCCAGGTGGAGAACGTGGCCACCACCGCCAAGACCCTGCCCGACTTCCCGGAGCTGTGGACCGGGATGCTCGGATCCGTCGCGGGGGCGACGACGGCGCCGAGAAGCTGAGAGACCTGGAAGCACCATGCGCCGCTACGGCAAGCACACCGACGAGGACGACGTCCGCGTCCGCCCCAACCGCAAGGGCAACCGCCCCCGCACCAGCATCCGGCCCAAGCACGAGGACGCCGCCGAGGGCCTCGTCCTCACCGTCGACCGCGGCCGGCTGACCGTCCTGGTCGAGGACCGGAAGATCACCGCGATGAAGGCCCGCGAACTGGGCCGCAAGAGCGCCGTCGTCGGCGACCGGGTCGCCGTCGTCGGCGACCTCAGCGGCGCCAAGGACACCCTCGCCCGGATCGTGCGTGTCGAGGAGCGCAGCTCCGTGCTGCGCCGGACGGCCGACGACGACGACCCGTACGAGCGAGTGGTCGTCGCCAACGCCGACCAACTGGCGATCGTCACCGCCCTCGCCGACCCCGAGCCGCGTCCGCGCCTGATCGACCGCTGTCTGGTGGCGGCCTACGACGCCGGGCTGGAGCCGCTGCTGGTGCTCACCAAGTCGGACCTGGCGTCCGCCGAGACGCTGATGGAGTCCTACGGCTCGCTGGGCGTGCCCTATCTGGTGACCAACCGCGAGGAGCTGGCGAACGGGGACGCCGCCGACCGGGTCCGCGAGCAGCTCGCGGGGCGCGTCACCGCGTTCGTCGGGCACTCCGGCGTCGGGAAGACGACGCTGGTCAACGCGCTCGTACCGGAGCGGCAGCGGGCCACCGGCCATGTCAACCGGGTCACCGGCCGGGGCCGGCACACCACCACCTCGGCGCTGGCCCTGCCGCTGCCCGACGGCTCCGGCTGGGTGATCGACACCCCGGGCGTACGGTCCTTCGGGCTGCACCACGTGAACCCGGCGCGGGTCATCCACGCCTTCCCGGACCTGGAGCCCGGCACCGAGGGCTGCCCCCGCGCGTGCAGCCACGACGAGCAGGACTGTGCGCTGGACCAGTGGGTGGCCGACGGCCACGCCGACCCCCAGCGGCTGTACTCCCTGCGGCGGCTGCTGGCGACCCGGGAGCGCCGCGAGGGCGACTGACCGACCGCGTTCGCGATCGCCCACGTTTGCGAGTGACCTCCAGCGGCAAGGGCATGCAAGGACACGCGGAGCACCGGTGCGCACGGGGCGGTCCGCGGAACGGGAGGCAATCTGATGGCGTGGCTGCTGGTCGTCGTCGCCGGAATCCTGGAAACCGGCTTCGCCGTCTGTCTCAAGCTCTCGCACGGTTTCACCCGGCTGTGGCCCACGATCGCGTTCGCGGCCTTCGCCCTCGGCAGCTTCGGCCTGCTGACGCTCTCGCTGAAGAAGCTGGACGTGGGCCCGGCCTACGCCGTGTGGACGGGCATCGGCGCGGCCGGGACGGCGATCTACGGCATGGTCTTCCTGGGCGACCTGGTCTCCACCCTCAAGATCATCTCCATCTCCCTGGTGATCGTCGGGGTGATCGGGCTCCAGCTGTCCGGCTCCTCGCACTGAGTACGGCCCGTCCCGCGCTCACCCCTCGGCCAGCAACGCCCGGACCAGCCCGGCGATCTCCGCCGCGACCTCCTCGTCCGGGGCTGCCGGGGCGATGACGTACGAGAGGGTCAGCCGGACCGCCGCCTCGCAGGCGCGCGACACGATGTCGGGAGGCAGGCCGGGCGCGTCGGCGCCCACGGCACCGGCCACGCTGTCGCGGATCCGTTCGACCAGGGCGCCCGGTGCGAGCGCGCCCCTGGGCGGTCGCGCCTCGCGCCCGGCGCGGGGCGCCGGTACGGACGGCGCGGCGGCGGGCGGCAGCCGGTCGCCGCGGCAGCCGGTGAGCGCGGCGCGGACGAAGGGGTTCGCCCGTGCCGTCCGGAGCGTCCACAGGGCCGCGGCGGCGCAGCGGTCCCCGGCGTCGGCGGTGTCCGGCGCGGCGGCGAGGGAGTGCTCCACCCCGGCGAGGAACGTCTCGGCCTCCCGGCGCACCAGGGCGCGCGCGAGGCCGTCCTTGCTGCCGAATTCGTTGTAGAGGGTCTGCCGGGAGACCCCGGCCGCGGCCGCGACGTCGACCATCCGGACCCCGTGCCAGGGCCGGGTGGCGAGCGCCGTGAAGGCCGCGTCCAGCAAGAGCTCTCGTGCCGCGGGCATCGTCGCCTCCCCGGCCGTACGGCCGCACGACAGTGGATGGCCAGGGCACAGAATTGACGCGCCGCCGGACGGTGTCAAGAGCCTTCACAGGTCGCGCCGCGCACGCCCCGGCCTTGGCCACGGGTAGTGTGCGTGGCATGTCCGATTACCACGATGATCTGCGTCTGGCCCATGTCCTGGCGGACGCCGCCGACGCGGCCACCATGGACCGGTTCAAGGCTCTCGACCTCAAGGTCGAGACCAAACCGGATATGACCCCGGTGAGCGAGGCGGACAAGACCGCCGAGGAGCTGATCCGGGGCCAGCTCCATCGCGCCCGGCCGCGTGACGCGGTGATGGGCGAGGAGTTCGGCATCGAGGGCTCGGGCCCGCGCCGCTGGGTGATCGACCCGATCGACGGCACCAAGAACTACGTCCGCGGAGTGCCGGTCTGGGCGACGCTGATCTCCCTGATGGTGCAGACGGAGTATCAGGGCGAGATCGGTTACGAGCCGGTGGTGGGCCTGGTGTCGGCGCCGGCGCTGGGCCGGCGCTGGTGGGCGGCGAAGGGGGCGGGCGCCTACACCGGGCGCAGCCTGACGTCGGCCAACCGGCTCCAGGTCTCCCGGGTGGGCCGGATGGGAGACGCGTCGTTCGCCTACTCCTCGCTGAGCGGCTGGGAGGAGCGCGGGATGCTGCCGGGCTTCCTGGAGCTGACGCGCGCCTGCTGGCGGACGCGCGGCTACGGCGACTTCTGGCCGTACATGATGGTCGCCGAGGGGTCGGTGGACATCTGCGCCGAGCCGGAGCTGTCGCTGTGGGACATGGCGGCGAACGTCGTCATCGTCGAGGAGGCGGGCGGCCGTTTCACGGGGCTGGACGGGCGTCCGGGGCCGCACAGCGGCAACGCGGCGGCGTCGAACGGGCTGCTCCACGACGAGATGCTGAACTACCTGCGGCGGTAAGCACTCGGGAGCGTCCTAAACCCACAGGCCGTCGTAAAAATCTGGCAAAAATCACCCTCGTTCAGAGCTTGTTAGCGCTCTTGACGGTGTGTGACGATGACAGCCTCCCCGGTTTGTGAACTTGTGAAGTCCGGTGTTTCCTGCTGGAGTTCACGGTTCCGGGAACGTTCCGGGAACGCATCGCAGTCCACCAAGGAGGTGGCTACGGCCATGCTCGTCCGCGACGCCATGAGCACGGTGGTCCTCACCATCGGCCCCGCGCACACCCTCCGCCAGGCCGCCCGGCTGATGTCCGCCCGCAGGGTGGGCGCGGCGGTCGTCCTCGACCCCGACACCTATGGGCTCGGGATCCTCACCGAGCGGGACATACTCGACGCGGTCGGGGCGGGCCAGGATCCCGACCGCGAGACCGCCCACGGCCACACCACCACCGACGTCGTCTTCGCGACCCCCGAGTGGACCCTGGAGGAGGCGGCGGCCGCGATGACGCGCGGCGAGTTCCGGCACCTGATCGTCCTCGACCGCAGCGAGGCGGTGGGGGTGGTCTCGGTGCGCGACATCATCCGCTGCTGGCTGCCCGCGCGCCGGCGCGCTCAGCCGGCGACGGTCTCCGCCTGAGCGGAGGGACATGAGCCGACGCGGAGGATGCCGGGAGCAGGCCGAAGAGGCCGGAGCCCCTTGGCGTCCGGCCTCTTCGGTTTGTACGGCAAGCGTCCAGGGTCGTCAGCCGCGCAGGGCCTGGACAGCGGCCTCCAACCGCTTGCCGTAGTCGGGGTCCGCCTGGCGGAAGTTGTTGATCGCGCGCTCGGCGATGTCGTCGCGCGACACCTTGGCGATGAAGCCGGCGAGGTTGGCGATCAGGCGCTCCTTCTCCGCCTCCGACATCAGGCGGTAGAGGTTGCCCGCCTGGACGAAGTCGTCGTCCTCGGCGTGCGAGGGAGCGACGTGGTTGCCGGTGGCCCCGGCGACGGGCACCGGCTGCCACAGCGGCCGGTCCGTCTGGAAGGGGCCGCCGAAGCTGTTCGGCTCGTAGTTCTTCGCGCCCTTGTGGCGGCCGTCGTAGAGGAAGCCGTCACGGGAGTGGGTGCGCGCCTCGGTGGCGTGCGGGCGGTTCACCGGCAGGTGGTCGGCGTTGACGCCGACGCGGTAGCGGTGGGCGTCGCCGTAGGCGAAGAGCCGGCCCTGGAGCATCTTGTCGGGGGACGGGCCGATGCCCGGCACGAAGTGGGCCGGCGAGAAGATCGACTGCTCGACCTCGGCGAAGATGTTCTCGGGGTTGCGGTTGAGCTCCAGCTTGCCGATCTCGATCGGCGGGTAGTCCTCGTGCGGCCAGACCTTGGTCAGGTCGAACGGGTTGAAGCGGTAGTTCGCCGCCTCGTCCGCCGGCATGATCTGCACCTGGACGGTCCAGGTCGGGAAGTCGCCGCGCTCGATGGCCTCGCGCAGATCGCGCTGGTGGCTGTCGGGGTCCTCGCCCGCGAGCTTGTTGGCCTCGTCCTGGGTGAGGCTCTTGATGCCCTGGTCGGTCTTGAAGTGGTACTTGACCCAGAAGACCTCGCCGGCCTCGTTGCTCCACTGGTAGGTGTGGGAGCCGTAGCCGTTCATGTTGCGGTACGAGGCGGGGATGCCGCGGTCACCGAAGAGCCAGGTCACCTGGTGGGTGGCCTCGGGCGACAGGCCCCAGAAGTCCCAGACGTTGTCCGCCTCCTGAGAGCCGGTGTACGGGTCGCGCTTCTGGGTGTGGATGAAGTCGGGGAACTTGATGGCGTCCTTGATGAAGAACACCGGGGTGTTGTTGCCGACGAGGTCGTAGTTCCCCTCTTCGGTGTAGAACTTCAGCGCGAAGCCGCGGGGGTCACGGACCGCGTCCGCCGCGCCGAGGTTGCCGGCGACCGTCGAGAACCGCAGGAAGGTCTCGGTCTCCTTGCCCACCCGGGAGAGGAACTTCGCCCGGGTCCAGCGGGTGACGTCGGCGGTGACGGTGAAGGTGCCGTAGGCACCGGCGCCACGGGCGTGCACGACGCGCTCCGGGATCCGCTCGCGGTTGAAGTGCGCGAGCTTCTCCAGCAGCAGCTGGTCCTGGATCAGCATGGGGCCGCCGGCGCCCGCGCTCTCGCTGTTCTGATTGTCCGCGACCGGAGCACCGGACTCCGTGGTCAGCGGTCCGGTCACCGTTGCCGCCTCGCCGTTCGTCGACACGTACGCCTCCGTCGTCAGATCGTCTGTCCCTTGGCCTGAGCCGAGATCGATCCTACATTGGACTTTGTCTAAGTCAAGATGTGGACGACACAAATATGGGATCCAGTGGTGGACAAGGCCCGCTGCTACGCTGGTCCTATCTGACTGATAGGTGAATGGCATGAGTGACCTGCTGGAACGGCTCCGGGGCCGCGGCTGGCGGCTGACCGCGCAGCGACGCGTCGTCGCCGAAGTGCTCGACGGAGACCATGTGCACTACACCGCCGACGAGGTGCACGCCAAGGCCGCCGGTCTGCTGCCGGAGATCTCGCGCGCCACGGTGTACAACACGCTCGGCGAGCTGGTCTCCCTGGGCGAGGTCCTCGAGGTGAGCACGGACGGCCGCGCCAAGCGCTACGACCCCAACGCGCACCACGCCCACCAGCACCTGGTGTGCTCCCGGTGCGGCACGATCCGCGACGTCCACCCCTCCGGCGACCTGCTGGGCGACCTCCCGTCCGAGGAGCGCTTCGGCTTCCAGGTCTCCGCCGTCGAGGTGACCTACCGCGGCATCTGCCCGAACTGCGCCACGGCATGACGAAAGGCCCGGATCCTAAGGATCCGGGCCTTTCGTTTTCAGTAGCGGGGACAGGATTTGAACCTGCGACCTCTGGGTTATGAGCCCAGCGAGCTACCGAGCTGCTCCACCCCGCGTCGATGCGCTTACTCTAACCCGTCCGTGACCGCTGATGCAAACGCCCTTACGAGCCCGCTTACGTCGCGGTCCGGCCGGGCCGCCGGGCGCCGGCCTACGCACTGAGCTCCTGCTGGAGCGCGTCCCGCAGCCGGGCCGCGCGCTCGGCGACCTCCGCCGGGCCGAGCTCGACCGCCTGCGCGCACCACAGCCGCCCCTCGGCGAGGTCGCCGCGCCGCGCCGCCAGCAGGGCGAGCCGCAGCGCGGCCCGGCCGTGCCCGGCCTCGGCGGCCCGGGCCCACCACAGCGCGGCCTCCTGCTCCCTGCCCTCGCGGGCCAGCAACAGCCCGAGGTTGAAGGCGCCGTTGCGGCTGCCGTTCTGGGCGGCCTCCCGGTACCAGTGGGCGGCGGCGGCCGCGTCACCGCGCTGGGCGACCAGCATGCCCAGACGCACCTGGGCCCGCCGGTGGCCGTGCCGGGCGGCGCGCTCGTACCACTCCTCGCACTCGCCACGGGTCTCGTCGTCGCGGTCGAGCAGGGCACCCAGCCGGAAGGCCGCCTCGGCGTTGCCGCCCCTGACGGCGATCCGCAGATGGCGCTCCGCCTCGTAGGTGTCCTCGGCGGCGCCGTCGCGCAGCAGGGCCATGGCGACCTGGAGCGCCGCGTCCGTGTGCCCGGCGGCCGCGGCGCGCTCGTACCACTGGAAGGCCAGGTGCTCCTCGTCGCGGCCGGTGTAGAGGATGCCCAGGTTGAAGGCGGCGTCCACGCTGCCGGCCTCGGCGGCCTTGGAGAACCACGGCTCGGCGCCGGCCGGGTCGCCGTTCTGGAGCAGCAGGACGGCCAGCGCGTTGGCGGCCTCCTTGTGCCCGGCGTAGGCGGCGCGGCGGTACCACTGCTCGGCCTGAGCGGTGCGGCTCTGCTCGGAGCAGAGCAGGCCGAGGTTGTACGCGCCGTTGATGTCGCCGGCGTCCAGCGCGGCGCGGTACCAGCGCTCGGCCTGCTGGGGCTCGCCCCGGTCGGCGTGGAGGGCGCCCAGGGCGTTGGCGGCGTTGCCGTCGCCCTCCTGGGCGGCGCGGCGCCACCAGACGGCGGCGCTGTCGCCGTCCCCGGCGTCGCGCAGCAGGAAGCCCAGGGCGCAGGCGGCGCGCGGCTCGCCGTCCTTGGCGGAGGTGAGGTACCAGCGCGCGGCCTCCTGGGTCTCGCCGCGCCCCTCCAGCAGGGTGCCCAGGTGGAGGGCGGCACGGCGGTGGCCGCGGGCGGCGGCCTGCCGGTACCACTGCTCGGCCTCGCCGGCGGGGCCGTCCTGGCGGCGGCCGCCCGCGGCCGCGGCGCGCAGCTCGCGCACGGAGGTGTCACCGCCGGCGACGTTCACATGGCGGCCGCCGGTGGGCGGGCCGAGGCCGGCGGCGAGGCCGTTCGCGGCGTCCTGGGCGGCTCGTGGCGCCCGGCCGTCGAGTATCCGCGCCAGCCGGTACGCGGCCTCGCGGTGGCCGCGCTCGGCGGCGGAGCGGAACCAGCGCTCCGCGCCCACGTCGCCGCGGTGCTCCAGCAGGTCCGCGAGGGCGTACGCGCCCAGCGCGTGCCCGGACTCGGCGGACTGCCGCAGCCAGTACTCGGCGGCGGGCTCGTCGCCGCGCTCGCGGTGGTAGCGGCCCAGGGCGTGGGCGGCCGCGGCGGAGCCCGCGACGGCGGCGACGCGCCACCAGGTGGCGGCCTCGTCGGCGTAGCCGCGCTGGTGCAGCAGGACGCCGAGGTTGTTGGCGGCGGAGCGGTCGCCCTCGGCGGTGGCGGCGCGCAGATGACGCTCGGCGCCGTCGAGGTCGCCGCGGCGCAGCAGGAGGGCGCCGAGCCTGCTCAGGGATGCGGGGTCCCCGGACTCGGCGGCACGGCGGCGGGCCGTCTCCAGCTCCAGGTCGGCCGCCTCGGTGGCACAGGAGGACTCGGATCCCTCCCGCGTCCCGGCGGTCCCCACCGGCCCCCCCGGGCCGGACGACGACGGGTCCTGATCATCCCGGTGGCTCCCGTCCCCGGGAGCCTCTACAAGCCGACGTGTTTCCAACAGCCTCGCCTTGTCCCCCATAAGTCCCATCGTCGCACTCCCGCAACCTGCGTACACCACGAATACCGCAGTCAGTGAGGTCACTTCAGCGTTTTGTCGACTTCCCGACTTCCCGACACGGCGGTGCCCCAAACTCTAATCAAAAGCCCCGCACACAACCCGCACAGACCACCCGGACAGCCGACAGCGGTCTCGCGCACGGCACTCGGGCGGCCGTCAGGCGGCCCGGTACGCGAACAAGGCCCGGAGTCCGAGGACTCCGGGCCTTGCCTTTGAGTAGCGGGGACAGGATTTGAACCTGCGACCTCTGGGTTATGAGCCCAGCGAGCTACCGAGCTGCTCCACCCCGCGTCGTTGTGGCACAACCGTACCACGACGACGCGGGGGGCGGCGACGTCAGCTGCCGGGCTTGGTGCCGGCGGGCGCCGCGGCCTCGGCCTTGGCGATCCGGTCGAGGGCGGCCTTCAGATCCTGCTGGGCCTTGCCGTAGGCGGCCCAGTCCTTGCTCTCCAGCGCCTTCTGTCCCGCGTCGAAGGCGTCCTGAGCATCCTTGACGGCCTGCTTGACCGTGGGGTTCTCACTGGCCGGAGGCGTGGGGCCCTCGGTGGGCGGCTTGGTGCCGGGCTCGGGGCTCTTCACCTCGAACACGGCGTCGAGGGCCTTGCCGAGGTCGTCCTCGAAGGCGGTCTTGTCGCCGTAGGTGACCAACACCTTCTTCAGACGCGGGAAGTTGGAGCCCGCGCCGCGCACATAGACCGGCTCCACATACAGGAGGCCGTCGTCCAGCGGCACGGTCAGCAGATTTCCGTACTCGATCTCGGAATCGCCGCGCTTCAGAATATTGATCTTATTGGCGATCTCGGGGTCGCCGTTGAACTTGCTCTGGACCTGCTGGGGACCCGAGGTCGTGGTCTCCGACGGCAGCTTCAGAATTCTGATCTTTCCGTAACCGGAGCTCTTGGCATCGGCGTCGACGGCCATGAAGGCGCCCAGGTTCTCCCGGCTCTTCGGCGTGAACGTCGTCGTCAGCGAGAAGGCCGACGCCGGCTGGCCCGGCATCCGCATGCTCAGGTAGTACGGCGGGACCGCGTTGCCCGACTTGTTGGTCGGGTCGTCCGGGACCTGCCAGCGCTCACTGCCGGTGTAGAACGTGCCGGGGTTGGTGACGTGATAGCGGGTCAGCAGTTCGCGCTGCACCTTGAAGAGGTCCTGCGGGTAGCGCAGGTGGTCCAGCAGACCGGCGCTGATCTCGCTCTTCGCCTTCACCGTGCCCGGGAATGCCTTCATCCAGGTCTTGAGCACCGGGTCCTTGGTGTCCCACTGGTACAGCTTCACCGTGCCGTCATAGGCGTCCACGGTCGCCTTGACGGAGTTACGGATGTAGTTGACCTGATTCTGCTGAGCCACCACCGCACGCTGCCCGGTGGTCAGCGAATCGGCCGTGGAGTCGCCGAGCGTGGTGCGCGAGGCGTAGGGATAGCCGTTGGTCGTGGTGTACGCGTCGACGATCCACTGAATGCGCCCGTCGACCACCGCCGGATAGGCGTCGCCGTCGATCGTCAGCCACGGGGCGACGGATTCGACGCGCTCCTTCGGGGTGCGGTTGTACAGAATCCGCGAGCCGTCGCCGATGGCGCCCGAATAGAGGATCTGCGGCTCGCCGAACGCCACCGCGTAGGCGGCCCGGTTGACCGGATTGGCGAGGCTGACGCCGCTCTTGCCCTCGTAGCTGTAGCTCTTCTCGCCGCTGTCGCCGGAGTAGTCCAGCTCCTTCTGCGGGCCGCCCACGATGGAGTACTGGGTGGTCTTCTCGCCGTAGTACACCCGCTGCTCGTACTTTCCGAGCGCGCCCTTGGTGGGCAGGTCCCGCTCGGTGAAGGCGGGGTCGCCCTCGCCGACGGCGGTGGTGCCCTTGGCGGTGATGGCGCCGTAGCCGTGGGTGTACTTGAAGTGGTCGTTGATCCAGTTGCGCTCGGGGATGCCGTTGATGTTCAGCTCGCGCAGACCGATGACCGTGTCCTGCTCCTTGCCGTCGACCTTGTAGCGGTCGACGTCCAGCGTGGAGGGGAACTGGTAGTAGCCCTTCACCTGCTGGAGCTGCTGGAAGGTGGGCGAGACGATGTTCGGGTCGAGCAGGCGGATGCTGGCGGTGGAGTCCGCCGCGGCGCGCAGCCGCTCCTTGTCCTGCTGGCTCTTGCCCTTCAGGTCGCTCTTGCCCACGTAGTCCGTCACCTCGGACCCGTCGATGCCATAGGCCTCACGGGTCGCGGTGATGTTCTTCTTGATGTAGGGCGCTTCCTTGGCCTGCTCGTTCGGCTGGACCTGGAACTTCTGCACGATCGCCGGGTAGAGCCCGCCGATCAGCACCGCCGAGAGCACCATCAGGCCGAAGCCGATCACCGGCAGCTGCCAGGTGCGCCGCCAGAGCGTCGCGAAGAACAGCACGGCGCAGATCAGCGCGATGATGAACAGGATCGTCTTGGCCGGCAGATAGGCGTTGGCGTCCACATAGCGCAGCCCGGTCCAGCCCTCGGTGGACTTCAGGCCGCTGGACTTCACGGCGAGCCCGTAGCGGTCCAGCCAGTAGGCGACGGCCTTCAGCGTCACGAAGACGCCGAGCAGCACGGACAGGTGCCCCGTGGCCGCCGCCGTGGCCCGGCCGCCCGGGCTGGTGAGCCGCAGACCGCCGTAGAGGTAGTGCACCAGGGCGGCGGCGATCAGCGACAGGACCGCCGCCGCGAAGCCGAAGCTCAGCAGGAAGCGGTACCAGGGCAGGTCGAAGGTGTAGAAGGAGATGTCCTTGTGGAACTGCGGGTCCCGCTGCCCGAAGGACACGCCGTTGACCCACTGGAGCCAGGTACGCCACTGGCCGGCGGCGGACGCGCCCGCGACCAGGCCCACCAGCGACGTGACCGCCAGCAGCACCCACCGCTTGTAGGGGGCGATGCTCATCCGGTAGCGGTCGAGGCTCTGCTGCTCCATGGACATCGCGCTCAGCGGCGGCCGCAGCCGGTGCGCCAGCCAGATGTTCGTTCCCACCGCCAGGGCCATCAGCAGGCCGAAGACGGCGAACAGGCCGATCTTGGTGCCGAGGGTGGTGGTGAAAACGGAGGAGTAGTCGACCGAGCGGTACCAGAGCCAGTCGGTCCAGAACCCGGCGAACATGACGAAGAGCATGGCCAGCACCGCCAGCACGCCCAGGGTCATCAGCAGGGTCCGGACACGCCGGGACGGTCGGCCGACTCTGATCCGTGGCCCGGACGGGCCTCCGCCGCGGTCCGGCATCTGGAAAGCCAAGGTGCGCACCTCGAAGTTCGCTGTCGATGAAGCTTGTCGATCGAGCTCGACCGAGCCGCTGTGAAGCTGGGGGAACGAGCTGTCGATCAGGCCCACGCGATAGTAGGACCCACTGTGGCAACTTACCGACGCTTTACTCGGTTCCCGTTTTCGGGCTCGGTCAGGGCACGATATTGACCATGTCCAGCAATACCGGTTCGAACCTTCCCGGCTCCCAGGAGCCCAGCGTCCCCATGGCGGCCAGCCCGCTCACCCGTGCCGTGCTCGAGATCGACGAGTACGCCTCCACCCTGGGCTGGGACCAGCCCGCGCGCCTGTTCGCCCTGGTCGACACGGCCCGGCTGCGTTCCCAGGAGCCCGGCCTGGCCGCCCAGCTCGGCCTCGACGACGAGGCGTCGGCCAGCGCCTCCTACACCCCCATCGAGCAGGAGGAGCTGCCCAAGGGCACCGCCCTCGACAAGTTCCTGGGCACCATCGCCTGGCCCGACGCCGTGGTGGGGTGCGCCCTGACCGTGGAGCGGCTGATGCTCCCGCCGTCCGCCGAGACGTCCGTACCCCACGGCCTGAAGGAGAAGCAGCTCGCCGCGTGGGTCGCCAAGCACCCGGACCGCCAGGAGGTCCGGATGACGGTGGCCGTGCTGCGTGACGGCGCGCGCGAATCCGCCATCCGGCTGCGCGAGAAGGACTCGCCGACCGAGGTCCTCACCGGTGCCGACCTGGTGCCGGGCCTGGCCGAGGCGCTGGCCGCCACCTTCGAGGACTAGAAAGCCAAGCGCTCGGAGGCTCTGTGAGGGGGCCGATCAGCCCGTCTTGCACTGGGGCAGGCCGGCCGTGTCCCCCTTGCGGAGCTTCTCCAGCGACTGGAGGGCGTCCTTGATCGTGTCGACCTTGATCAGGGTCAGGCCCGACGGGGTGTCCTTGGCGGCGGCCGCGCAGTTGTCCTTGGGCGTGAGGAAGTAGCGGGCGCCCTTGTCGCGCGCCCCGACCGTCTTCATCTCCACGCCGCCGATCGGGCCGACCTTGCCGTCGTCGTCGATCGTGCCCGTGCCCGCGATGAACTTCCCGCCGGCCAGATCGTCCGGCGTGAGCTTGTCGACTATCCCCAGCGCGAACATCAGCCCGGCGCTGGGACCGCCCACGTCCGCCAGCTTGATGTTGATCGCGAACGGGAAGGTGTGGTCCGTACCGGCCTGGATGCCGACGATGGCCCTGTTGTCGTCGGGTGCCTTGTTGGTGACGAGGGTGACCGTGTCCTCGGTCCTCGGCTCCCGCTTCTCCTTCTCCGCGGCGGCCGCCTCCTTGGCGGGAACGACCCGGAACGTCACCTTTTCGCCGGGCTTGTGCCGGGTGACCAGCTTGGCCACGTCACCGGGCTGCTTGATCTCCGTGCCGTCGACGGACTTGATCACGTCTCCGGCGTGCAGCGTCCCCTCGGCGGGGCTGCCCTTGACGACGGACGACACGACGATCCGCGAGCCCACCGGGATGTTCAGCTCCTTCAGGGCGGCGACCTTGGCGCTCTCCTGGGATTGGCTGAACTCCTCCGCCGTCTCCTGGTTCAGCTCGTCGGGGGACTTGTCGTCCGGGTAGAGCGTGCTGTGCGGGACGACCAGATTGTCGTGGGCGAGCCAGCCCCAGACCGCCTCCACCAGATTCATCCGGTACTGCGAGCCGGTGACGCGGACCGTCGTCATATTGAGATGACCGGTGGTCGGATACGTCTTGCGCCCGGAGATCTGGAGCACCGGCTCACCGCCGTGCTCACCCAGGGTGTTCACCGTCGGCCCCGGGGACATCTCCGCGTAGGGCACGGGGATCAGCACGCCTGCGCAGAGCAGCGCGATCAGCATCAGGAGGGAGGCGAGCATCGTCGCTGTCCGGCGGGGCATGGAACGACAGTACGGGACCGGTCCGACAGCCCCCTCCCGGGGCGGTCCGTCCGGGGCAGATATGGGAACTCTCCGACGATTCGCGTCAGCTCGCCGGACCGGATCCGGACTCGGCCCGTTCCATCGCCTCACGGAACTTGGCGTAACCCGCCAGCTCCGCGACATCCCCGGACTTGCGGTTTCTGGCTGCCCAGCTTCCCCAGAGCGCGGCCACCACGGCCGCCGCAGCGGGAATCAGCAACCAAGCGAGCGCCGCCATGCCGGCCTCCGACCCCTTACGCAATCGCCATTGAACCGATGAGCAGATTAATCATCTTCGGTCTCAACGCTTACGTCAGGGGGCCGGTTACGCAACCAGGGACGGCCCAATAGTGGCCAGCTTCGGACACCGAGGCCGCCGCTACGCGCCAACCCACTCTTCGGTGCCGTCCGCGAAGGTCTGGTGCTTCCAGATCGGCACCTCGCTCTTGAGGTCGTCGATCAGCCGTCGGCACGCCTCGAAGGCCTCCGCCCGGTGCGGGCACGAGACCGCCACCACCACCGCCAGGTCCCCCACGGCCAGCTCCCCCACCCGGTGGACGGCGGCCAGCGCCCGCACCGGGAAGTCGGCCGCGACCTTCTCCGCGACCCGGCGCAGCTCGGCCTCGGCCGTCGGGTGCGCGGAATAGCCGAGCCCGGTGACGTCCGCGCCGCCGTCGTGGTCCCGGACCGTACCCACGAAGAGGGCGGTGCCACCCGCCGCGGCGTCGCCGACCGCCGCGAAGACCTCGTCCACGGACAGCGGCGTCTCCCTGACCGCCAGGAGGCGTACGGGGTCCCCTGCGGCGAGCTCGCCGGGGTGGTCGTCGTGCGTACGGGGGCAGGGCGTGCCGGAGGGCGGGTGAGGTGCCATGGAGCCAATCGTGCCGTATGCCCGCGGCCGGCCATCGTGGCGATTCCACCAGCGCCCGCGCGAGGCGCCCTGTGCGGTTCTACGGGCCCCGGAGGCCCCACCCGGACCGGGAAGTCGCCCACGCCCCTTCCGGCCGCGCAGGACCCTTCCCCGGGCCTGTACGCCCGCACGCCCGTACATCCGTGCCCGCGGGCTCCCGTGCGAACCGCTACAACCGCTACAACCGGCGGCGGGCCTTGCGGGCCCTGCGCACCAGGGCCGCGGTGCCCAGCAGCGCGACGGTCGCACCGGCGGCGCCCGCCGCTGTGGCGTCCTTGCGGCCCAGGCGGCGACCGGCGACGGTGTGGCGGCCGGCGACCTCCTCCAGCAGCTCGGCGAGGACCTCCTCGTTGGTCCAGCGCGGCCGCCAGCCCGCGTCGTGCAGCCGGTGGCCGCTGACCACCCAGGGGTGCATCGTGTACGCGAGGTCGCCCGCGGGGGACGGGGTCAGCCCCAGCCGGTGCAGCCGGGAGGCCGCGCCGAGGGCGACCGCCGAGGGCAGCTCCATGCGGCGGATGCCGGTGAGCTCCTCGACCTCCTCCTGCTCCAGCCAGCCGTCGCAGCCGACGGCCAGCTCCCCCTCCGCCTTCTCCAGGGCGGCGAACTCCAGCGCGCTCACCAGGTCCTCCACATGGCAGAACTGCCAGGTCGGCCGGGATCCGGCGACCACCAGGAGGCGGGGCGACTCGAAGTAGCGGGTCAGGGCCGTGTCGGTGCCGCCGACCAGGACGGCGGGCCGCAGCACGGTGACGTTCAGGCCGGGGTGCGCCCGGGGCGCGCGCCTGGCCAGCCGCTCTATCTCCAGCAGGTCCCCCACGCCCGTCGCCTCGGCGGTGGCGCGCAGCTCGGCGTCCTCGGCGAGCGGAACGTCGTTGTCCGGGTGCGCTCCGTAGACCATGGCCGAGGTGCACAGCACCACCCGGTGCACCCCTGCGGCCGCCGCGGCGGTCAGCACGGTCTGGGTGCCCCGCACGTTGTAGGCGGTGCGGGCGGCCGCGTCGCCCTCCAGGTCGAGGTCCAGCGCGAGGTGGACGACGACGTCGGCGCCCCGCAGCTTCTCGGCGATCGCCGGGTCGCGGACGTCCAGGACGTGCCACTGCGCCTCGGTGACGTCGCCGCGGCGCTCGTCGATCGCCACCACGTGCTTGATCTCCTCGGACGCGGCGAGGCGCCGCGTGAGCAGCGCTCCGACGCCGCGTGCGGCACCGGTGACCGCGACGACGGGCCGGCGGCCGCGCGCGGGCATGCCGCGCGGCGCCAGGGCGCGCGGGATCGCGCTCTCGCGCGCGGAACCGTTTCGCGCTGCGCGAACTTCTCGGTCGGCTTCTCGGTCGGGGGAACTCACCGGGCGTCTCCAGCGGTTGTCTTCAGTACGTATGTGCCATCACGTTTGTCATGACGCGTACGTACCAGGTGACGTCCATCCTGCCGCAGGCCCCGGACGAGCGGAGCACCAAGCCCGGATAGCGGCGGGGTGTCTACGCTTGGTGGTGTTGTCGGGCATTCGCCGCCGGTCCGGAGCCGGCGGCCCTACGAGCCGAGGAAACCCGTGAGTGACACCCCATTCGGATTCGGTCTTCCGCCGGAGGAGCCGGAGAACGGCGACGACGGCAAGAAGGGCGGTGGCCAGGGAGGCGGCCAGGGGCCCGCGAATCCCTTCGGGTTCGGCGGACTCCCCGGCGGCGGGGACAACCCCTTCGCCGCGATGTTCGGCGGCTCCATGAACCCCGGTGATCTCGGTGCCGCCTTCCAGCAGCTCGGCCAGATGCTCTCCTACGAGGGCGGCCCGGTGAACTGGGACATGGCCAAGGACATCGCGCGCCAGACCGTCGCCCATGGCACGGCCGACGGCTCCAAGGACGCGAGCGTCACGGACGGCGAGCGCGCCGCGGTCGAGGAGGCCGTGCGCCTGGCCGACCTGTGGCTGGACGGCGTGACGTCCCTGCCGTCCGGCTCGGGCACGGCCGTCGCCTGGTCCCGCGCGGAGTGGGTCGAGGCGACCCTGCCCGTGTGGAAGGACCTGGTGGACCCGGTCGCCGAGCGCGTCGGCGCCGCCATGGGCGGTGTGCTGCCCGAGGAGATGCAGGCCATGGCCGGCCCGCTGCTCGGGATGATGCGCAGCATGGGCGGTGCCATGTTCGGCACGCAGATCGGGCAGGCCCTGGGCGTGCTCGCGAACGAGGTCGTCGGCTCGACCGACATCGGCCTGCCGCTGGGCCCCGCGGGCAAGGCCGCGCTGCTCCCGGTGAACATCGAGACCTTCGGTTCGGGCCTTGAGGTCCCGAAGGAGGAGGTCCGGCTGTACCTGGCCCTGCGCGAGGCCGCCCACCAGCGGCTCTTCGCGCACGTGCCGTGGCTGCGCTCGCATCTGTTCGGTGCCGTCGAGGGCTACGCCCGGGGCATCAAGGTCGACACCTCCAAGCTGGAGGACGTGGTCGGCCAGCTCGACCCCACCCACCCCGAGCAGCTCCAGGAAGCCCTCCAGCAGGGCATGTTCCAGCCGGAGGACACCCCGGAGCAGAAGGCCGCGCTGGCCCGCCTGGAGACGGCGCTCGCGCTGGTCGAGGGCTGGGTGGACGCGGTCGTGCACGCGGCGGCGGCCCCGCATCTGCCGTCCGCCGACCGGCTGCGCGAGACGCTGCGCCGCCGCCGCGCCTCCGGCGGCCCGGCGGAGCAGACCTTCGCCACGCTGATCGGCCTGGAGCTGCGCCCCCGCCGGCTGCGGGACGCCTCCCGCCTTTGGGCGTCGCTGACGGACGCGCGCGGCCTGGAGGGCCGGGACGGCCTGTGGGAGCACCCTGACATGCTGCCCACCGCCGCCGACCTGGACGACCCGGACGGCTTCGTCCACCGCGAGCACCTGGACTTCTCCGAGCTCGACAAGATGCTCGGCGAGGCCGCCAAGGGCCGCGGGGCGGAGACCTCGAAGCCCGAGGACGGCAAGGGCGAGTCTGGGGACGAAAAGGGCGAGTCCGACAAGTGAGCCTTCACGAGAACGCAGTCCTCGTCCTCAAGGAGTACGCGGACCAGCCGGAGCTGCGCGACGTCTACCTGGACCACCTCGCCGCCCACCCGGACGGCATGTGGAAGCCCTGCCAGGCGGGGCACGTCACCGCGAGCGCCCTGGTGATCGACCCCGCGCGCGGCAGGGTGCTGCTCACGCTGCACCGCAAGCTCCGGATGTGGCTCCAGATGGGCGGCCACTGCGAGCCCGGTGACGCCACGCTCGAGGAGGCCGCGCTGCGCGAGGCCACGGAGGAGTCCGGCATCGCGGGGCTGACGCTGCTGCCGGGCGGCCCGGTGCGGCTGGACCGCCACCCGATCCCGGCGCCGTGCAACTGGCACCTGGACGTGCAGTACGCGGCGCTGGTGCCGGACGGGGCCGTCGAGGCGATCAGCGACGAGTCGCTGGACCTGCGCTGGTTCCCGTACGACGAGGTGGGCTCGGTGGCCGACGCGTCGGTCGTCGAGCTGCTGCGCCGGACGCTCGAGCGCCTGTAGGCGACACGGCGTTCACTCGCGGACGATGTGTCGCGGACGACGTAAGGGGCGGTCACCCATGGTGACCGCCCCTTACACGTCCGAGCGCTTCCGCTCAGTTCGTCCAGATGTTGCCCTGGTTCTGGGCGTGGGCGCCGTGCTGACCCAGACCGTACTGGGCCATGAGGCCCTGGCCGATCTCCGTGCCCTGCGGCGGCAGCAGCTCGCTGGGCTGCACCAGCGCGTAGCCATGGCCGGAGAAGCTGAGCTCCCAGCCCTCGCCCGTGCCGCCGCGGCGCCGCCACACACCGGACGAGGACGTCTGCGCCTGCATCTGCACCCGCAGCGACGCCGACCAGGCGACCACCGCGTCCGCGTCGGCGCTGACGACGCGGTCGGGGGTGACCTGGAGCATCAGCGGATGGCCGGAGGTCATCAGCGCGACCTTGCCCTGGCCGGAGATGTTCAGCTGGTACGCGCCCGTACCCGAGATCCCGTACTGGCTGTCCACCGCGATGGTCTCCCAGTGGAGGCTGGAGTCCAGGGCCAGGACGTAGGCGCCGTCGACTGTCAGGCCATCCCGGTCCACGTCCATGATGTGGACGTGCTGGGCGAGGTTGGCGAAGTAGACCGTGCCCTGGCCGGAGCAGCGCATCAGGTCCAGGCCCTCACCGGTGTGGGTGCGGGATTGCTGCTGACCGCGCGTCTGGTACTCGGCGTCGAACTCGACCATGCCCTGGTAGGCGACCATCGAGCCCTTGCGGGCGAGGACGTCCTCGTGACCCGTGAGGGCGACCCGCAGCATCTGCGCGTTCTGAAGGGCGTAGCGGTCCTGTGTCTGGGTCTCGGCGTAGGCGAAAAGCGGGCTCTGCATGATGTTCTCGTTCTCCCCCTCAGCCCCGGGCCCGGAGCCGGTCGGTGCTGTCCTCGCTGGGCTGGACGACCACGAAGCCCTCGCCGGAGAAGCCCAGTTGGTAGGCCTCGCCGCTGCCCCGGCCGATCAGGGAGGACGCCTTGAAGCTGCGCTTGCCCTTCATCCGGAGGTTGCTGGACCAGGCGACGAGCGCGTCGGGGTCGACGTAGGTCTCGTCGTCGCCGCGGCCGCAGTCGACGACGATCGGTGTGCCGCGGGAGGTCAGTGCCACCCAGCCGGTGCCGCTGATGCCCACATTGAACAGGCCCTGCCCGGCGAACTTCGCCATGCCCTTGACGCGCTCGACGCCCCACTGGAGCTGGGCGTCGAAGGCGAGGACGTTGGTGCCGTTCACGGAGAGGGACTCGCCGTTGAGCTGGAGGCAGACGACGTCCGCCCCGTAGTCGGCGAGGTAGAGCAGACCGTCGCCGTGGCAGCGCATGAGGGGGACTCCCTCACCGGTGAGCCACTGGGAGGCCATCTGCCGGACGGCGGGCGGGTTCGGGTCGTACTGGACGTAGCCCTCGTAGGCGACCATCGAGCCCGTGCGGGCGAAGAGGTCCTGGCCGGTCATCATGGCGACCTTGAGCATGCTGCTGCCGTGGTTCTCCATGCGCGGCCCCGACGGTACGGGGGCGGCGTGGCCCGGGAACGGCGGCTGGCCCATCGGCATCTGATGCATGGTCATTTCGACTTCCCTCAGACCTCGTAGGGCTGGACGACGATGAAGTTGCCGGGCGCGCCCCGGAACTGGAGGTTCACGGCCTCTCCACTGTGGCCCGCGTAGGCGGCGCGGCGCAGTCGCACCTGGCTGGAGATGATCACCTGGGCGCCCGCCGACCAGGCCACGATGGCGTTGCTGTCGGCGAAGGTGGTGGGGGTGACGGGCAGCACCACGGGCGTGCCGTGGGTCTTGACGACGACGGTGCCGGTGCCCTGGAACTGCATGGTGAACAGCGCCCCGCCGGGGATGCCGTGGCCCTCGATCCGGCGCACCTCGTGGTGCAGCGACTCGTCGAAGGCGAGCACCGCGTCGGCGCTGACGCAGATCGCGTCGTTCTCCAGCTGGATGGGGTGGACGTGCGCGGAGTTCTCGGCGAGGAAGACCTGGCCGCGGCCGGTGCAGCGCATCAGCTGCATCTCCTGGCCGGTGGCGCCGCCGACGATGCGGCCCATGAAGCCGGCGCCCTTGTAGCCGAAGTCGACCTTGCCCTGGTAGAGCACCATGCTGCCCTGCCGGGCGAGCACGGGCTGGGGGTCGGCGCCGAGGTCGACGCGGATGAGCTTGGAGTTCTGGAGCGTCCAGCGCTGTCCGGTGGGCACCTCGCGGTACTTGTCCAGCGCCGCCTGGACGCCGGGCACGACGGGCGGGGGCGTGCCGGGGGCCGCCGGGGCGTACGGGCCGGGGTGGCCCTGCTGGGCGGGGGCGTGGGGCTGCTGGCCGTACGGGGCCTGCGGGGCGCCCGGGTAGGGCTGCGCGGGTGCGCCGGGCTGCCCGGGGGGCGGGGGCGGCGCGCCGTACGGCTGCTGCGCGGGGTACGCGTGGGCCGGGGCGGCGGCCTGTCGGCCGTACGAGGCGTGCTGCCCCGGAACGCCGGGCGGGCCGGGCGGCGGGACGACGCCGCCGGGGGGCGTGTGGCCGCCACCGGGCGCGTGGCCGGAGGGTGAGGGGCCCGTGGGCGGGTGGCCGGCGCCGGAGAAGTAGCCGGGCGGGGCGATGGGCGCGGCGAGGGTGGGGGCGGCGTGCACCTGGGCCGCCGGGGGCGGGGTGCTGCCCTGCGGGGGCGCGAACCCCTGGGCGGGCGCCGGGGGCTGGGGCGCCGGGGCGGGCGCCTGCTGGGCGGACAGGGGCTGCTGCCCGGACGGGGGTGCGAAGGCCGGGGGCGCACTGGCCTGCGCCGGGGGCGCGAATGCGGGCGCGGCGGCGGCCGGGGCGGGGGCCTCGGCCGGAGCGGGCTCCTCTTCCTCCAGGACCTCGCCGCCGAAGTTCGTCAGCAGCGCCTCTAGGCCGCCGTCGAAGCCCTGCCCGACGGCGGCGAACCGCCAGACGTCCTTGAGGTAGATGTCACCGAGCATCACCGCGCGCTCGGTGGTGAACTCCGTGCCCGTGAAGGAGTAGCGCGCCACCTCCACGCCGCCCGCGACGACCCGGAGGTAGCCCGGGCCGGCCTGCGACATCTGGCCGGCGCCGTCCAGCGTCGCCGTGAAGCTGAGCTTGCGGATGTGGGCCGGGACGCGGTCGAGCGTGACCCGGAAGGATTCCGTGTCACCGGCCTGCGCGCCCAGCTGCTGGATGGCCTCCTCCGGCGACTTCGGCTGATTGAAGAAGACGAAGTAACGGTCGTCCGAAAGTTTCTCGGCGGCGTCGAGGCCGAAACAGCTGACGTCGAAGGTCAGGCCGGGGCCGCCGATCTGCACTCCCACATACAGATCCGTCCCCGCCGTCAGGTCACTGATCTTGGCCTTGTGGCCGCGCTGGAATTCCCTGGACATGCGTGACGCCCGTCCCCCATCCGTACCCGTGGTGAATGCGTTGCGCCAGGCTAACCGCTGGCGGCGACAGCCGCCGATCCCGGGGCGGCCCCGCTCACGGACCCGTCACTCGCTGCGGGCGGCCGGGAGGTGGGGCAGCCGGTCGGCGGCGACCACGCCCTCGAGGTAGCCCCGGGCGCGCTCGGTGCGCGGGTACGCCTCCAGGAGCCGCCAGAACTCGGGGCCGTGGCCGGGGACGAGAAGGTGCGCCAGCTCGTGGAGGAGGACGTAGTCGACGACGTACTCGGGCATGCCCTGGAGCCGGTGCGAGAGACGGATGCTGCCCTCGGCGGGGGTGCACGAGCCCCAGCGGGTGTTCTGATTCGTGACCCAGCGCACGGAGGCGGGCCGGGCGCGGCCGTCCAGATACTGCTCGGAGAGGCGACGGGCCCGGTCGGCCAGCTCGGTGTCGCCCAGCATCCGCCGGCTCTCCTGCGCCGCGAGCTTGTCGAGCATCACGCCCACCCAGCGCCGCTCCTCCGCGTCCGACATCCGGGCGGGGATGAGCACGATCGTGCGGTCGCCCTCGCGGTACGCGGAGACCGTCCTCCTGCGGCGCGTGCTCCGCCGGACCTCGACCGCGTCGGCCTCCTGGCCTCGGGAAAGCGGGCTCGGGGCGCTGCGCGGTGGTCTCGCGGCACTGTGCAGGGGGTCGACGGGCACGCCCCGACGTTACCCGCTGGCGGTACGGGAAGTCCCGCCCCTCCGTCGGTTGTCGGGGAAAGACCCCAAGGAGCGCACGGCTTGTACGACTAACGCCCCCTTCCTGTGGACAACGCCGCGCGGCCGACGGCCGGGGCGGGCAGGCTGTGGCACGGACGAGGGGGGAACCATGCGGACGACGACCACGACCACGATCACGACTACGACCGGGATCGGGCCGACCCTGATCGGGCCGACCGGGATCACGCATCCGATGCTCAAGCCCGCGCTGCGCCGGGCCTGGCGCAGCCGGGACACGGTCCAGTTCGGGGTGGCCCACGCGCACGCGGTGCTGCTGGGGCCGGTCGACACGGCGACGGGCTCCTTCCTCGGGCTGCTCGACGGGACGCGGGGGATGCCCCTGCTCCGCGAGGAGGCCCGGGGGATGGGGCTGCCGGAGGGGCGGGCCGACGAGCTGGTGGGGCGGCTGGCGGCGGCCGGGCTGCTGGACGATCCACGCGGGGGTGGCGCGGAGGCCGCCGCGCTGCGGGGCCGGGGCGGCGGCCTGGAGCGGCTGCGGCCTGACCTGGCAGCACTGTCCGTGCGCCATCCCGAGCCCGGTGCGGCGCTGCGGGTGATGGCCGCGCGCCAGAGAGCGCGGGTGCAGGTGCGGGGCGCGGGGCGGGTGGGGGCGACGGTCGCGGCGCTGCTGTCCTCGTCGGGAGTGGGCCGGGTCGATGTGCGGGACGGCGGCTGTGTGGAGCCGTGGGACGTGGCGCCCGGGGGTGTGGGTGCCGAGCGGACCGGGGAGCGGCGGGACGTCGCCGCGCGGCACGCCGTACGGCAGGCCGCGCCCGTGCCTCCGCCCCGGGGCCGGTCGGGCGGTTCCCGGGGCGAGCGCGGGGAACGGGCGGAGGAGGGCGAGGAGAAGCCGCTGGGGCTGGTGGTGTTCGCGCCGCGTGACGGCCTGGCGGCCTTCGCGCCGGACCCGGCGGCGGCCGAGGAGCTGATGGCGGCCGGGACCCCGCATCTGTACGCGGGGGTGCTGGAGGCCACCGGGCTGGTGGGTCCGCTGGTGCTGCCGGGCGGGTCGGCGTGCGCGGGCTGTATCGAGCGGGAACGGGCCGAACGGGACGCGGCATGGCCGCGGATGCTCGCCCAGTGGAGGTCCGGGCGCGTCTCGGGGGTACCGTCTTGCGACATGGCACTGGCCACGGTCGTGGCGGGGCTGACCGTTGCGTGGGCGCTCGCCCTTCTCGACGGTGGAGCCGCGCCGGGCGCCGGGGTCCGGCTGGAGCTGGCGCTGCCGGATCCGGTCTGGCATCCCCGGCCCGTCGCACCGCATCCGCGGTGTCCGTGCGGTGCCGCGGCCCGGGACGACGGGATGTCCAGGGGTCGCGAAGGCGGCGCACGGGAGAATGACCCGGTAACCGCCGTCCGAGGCGTGGCTGTTCAGCTAGTTGGAGGGGCGCATGTCTGATCTACCCCGCAAGGCGGTCACGCGTACCGTCAAGTTGGCCGCGCTGCCATTGGGGTTCGCGGGGCGCACGGCGCTCGGGCTGGGGAAGCGCATCGGTGGCCGCCCGGCGGAGATGATCGCCGCCGAGCTGCAGCAGCGCACGGCGGAGCAGCTCTTCTCGACCTTGGGGCAGCTCAAGGGGGGTGCCATGAAGCTGGGGCAGGCGCTGTCCGTCTTCGAGTCGGCTCTCCCCGAGCAGATCGCCGGGCCCTACCGGGCGGCGCTCACCAAGCTTCAGGAGGCGGCTCCCCCGATGCCGGTGGCCTCGGTGCACGCGGCGCTGACGGAACGGCTCGGCGAGGACTGGCGCGAGCTGTTCGAGGAGTTCGAGGACAAACCGGCGGCGGCCGCCTCCATCGGGCAGGTGCACCGGGCCGTCTGGCACGACGGGCGCGAGGTGGCCGTCAAGGTGCAGTATCCGGGAGCGGGTGACGCGCTGCTCTCGGACCTGACGCAACTGGGCCGGTTCGTCAAGCTGCTGGGGCCGCTGGTGCCCGGGATGGACCTCAAGCCGCTCATCTCCGAGCTGCGCGACCGGGTGTCGGAGGAGCTGGACTACGAGCTGGAGGCGCGGGCCCAGAGCGCCCACGCCCGGGAGTTCGCCGGGGATCCCGATGTGACGGTGCCGGACGTCGTCCATCACGGGGATCAGGTGCTGGTGACGGAGTGGCTCGACGGGGTGCCGCTGTCCGAGGTGATAGCGGACGGCAGCCAGGAGATGCGGGACCGGGCCGGGCAGTTGCTGGCGCGCTTCCTCTTCTCCGGCGCGGCCCGCACCGGGCTGCTCCACGCCGACCCGCATCCGGGCAACTTCCGGCTGCTGACCGGGGACGCGCCCGACGGCCCGCCGGAGAAGTGGCGACTGGGGGTGCTGGACTTCGGCACGGTCGACCGGCTGCCGAGAGGGCTGCCCGTCGAGATCGGCACGGCGCTGCGGCTGACTCTCGACGGCCAGGCGGACGCGGTCCACGAACTGCTGCGCGACGAGGGCTTCGTCAAGCCGGAGATCGAGCTGGACCCGGGGGCGGTGCTCGACTATCTCCTGCCCATCATCGAGCCGGCACAGGTGGAGGAGTTCACCTTCACCCGGGACTGGCTGCGGGCGCAGGCGACCCGGATCGCCGATCCCCGCTCCCCCGCGTACCAGCTGGCCAGGCAGCTCAATCTCCCCCCGGCCTATCTGCTGATACACCGGGTGACGATGAGCACCATCGGGGTGCTCTGCCAGCTGGGCGCCACGGTACGGCTGCGTGACGAAATGGAGGCGTGGGTGCCCGGTTTCACCATCGACGAGCGTAGTCAGGGCACTTCCGCCTGAGGACGATCCGGGGCGCCCCGGTGCGTCCCGGCTCACCACCAGGACGAGTCGAGGCGCCCTTCGATGGCTCTGAGGTTGGCGCGGGCACAGTCGTCACAGAAGTAGTGGCGGCTGCCGTTCTCGACGGAGCAGATCCAGGTCGGCGGCGGTGTCCCACCCGGTGCCCGGGCGCCACAGCGAGCGCACGCTACGGGCCTGTCGGCCTCGGGGTCCAGCCGCGCGGATTCATGCGTCTTGCGGTCCACTCCCAGACGATATCCCCGTGAGCGGGCCCGGCGTGGGTGGCGCACCCGAACGGGGTGCGGGGCCGGTCCAAAAGGACCGGCCCCGCGGTGACTCACTGCATCACGGCCATGGCCAGGGCCCGGCGGGCACGCAGCGAGGCGCGCTCGGCGCGGCGCTGCATCCGGCGGGCGGCGGCCAGCCGCACGGCCCTCCGTTGGGACTCGGCCTCCCTCAGCCGGTCGTGCATATGAGCCCTGGCCAGGGCTTCTGGGATGAGTTGCATGGCGTGGTTCCTGTTCTGACGCGAGGCGGTCGCGCCGGTGCGTTCATGGGTGGTGCCGGGGGCGAATGGCTCGGAGGTGGGGTGCATCGTCGGGTCCTGCTTCTTCGGGTCGTGCGTCGAGGGGCGGTCGATGGTGCCGATGGCGGTCATGCGCTGACCGGGTTCTTGCGCGGACGGCCACGGGGCCGCTTGCGGGCGACGACCACACCCTGGACGAACAGCTCGCCACCCCAGACACCCCAGGGCTCGCGACGGTCCATGGCCCCGGCGAGGCAGGCGGCGCGCAGCGGGCAGGTCTGGCAGAGGGACTTGGCGTACTCGACGTCGGCCGGGGACTCGGCGAAGAAGACCTCCGGGTCATAGCTGCGGCAGGGCACCGGGACGCCGAGGTTCTCAATGGCCTCGTCGAGGTCGGTCAGGGCGGTCAGCGGGGTCAAGGTGTCCTCCGTGGGGACGGGCGGGGGGATCAGGTCGGTCGCTACGGACGGGGTGTGCGCCTTGAGTTGCACGGTGGTGTTTCCTCGTCTGTTGTTCCGGCTGGTGGCCGGGCTGGTTTCCCCCGGCTGGGGGGCAAACAAAAGGGCCGCGGATCCCGGTGTGGGTTCCGCGGCCCTGGAAGGTGCCGACCTGATCATGCCGATCAGGCTGGATCTCTCCAGGGTTCGAGCCCACGGAAGGCCCACGTCTTGGGAAGGTGGTGCGCTGCTGCGTTCAGGGATCCGGCGCCATTGGCGACCGCCGCGACGGCATAGGCCTGGTGCGCCTGTGCCTCAGCTGCTGCCCTTACCTCGGATCCCTTGGTCGGTCGCTGTTCCGGCCGGACCTGGGTGGCGCCGGACAGACCGGTGCCCTGGAAGGAGCCGAGGAAGCCGAGCATGGCGGCGGAGCCGATCTGGCGATCGGTCATTTTGTCGCTGGCCATAAAGCTGATCATTGTCTCCGCCTCCTCTCGGCGTCTCGGGGGACCGCTGTGACACGGTCCAAGTCTTCGGTTTCAGTACAGCACGGAATCAACGGAACCTGAAAGGCCCGTCGCTTCCCTGCTCGGAAGGCTATGGGCACTGCCTCCACACGCGCAAACTATTTTTCCGGAGTTTCTTGGGAGGTGTCCTGAGACACATCCGTCGAGCCCGGATCTTCGCCCGCGCACAGGGCGAGAACGTCGGCTCCGAACTTCCCGAGCTTCCGTCCTCCGACACCTGAGATGCTCGCGAGCTCCGCTTCGGTTCCCGGAACGGCCTCGGCGATCGCGAGGAGCGTCTTGTCGGTGAAGACGCAGAAGGCGGGCTGGCCCAGCAGGCGGGCCTGCTCGGCCCGCCAGTCGCGCAGCCGTTCGTGGAGCGCCTCGTCGAGCTCGCAGGGGCAGTCCTCACAGCGCATCAGTTTGATCTCGCCCGCGTCGGTCAGGGTCCGGCCGCAGACCCGGCACCGGGCGGAGCCGCGCCGTCTGCGCGCCCCGGCGCCCCGCTCGACGCCTCCTTGCCCGGCCGTGGCGGAGAAGGCCGGGCGGACGGCCGCAGAGCCCGGCCGCAGGCCGTTGAGGAAGCGGGTGGGCCGCCGGGAGGGCCGGCCGCCGGGTGTCCGGGACAGCGCCCAGGACAGCGACAGATGGGCCCGGGCCCGGGTGACGCCGACATAGAGCAGCCGGCGCTCCTCCTCCACCTGCTCGTCGGTCTTGGCGTAGGTGATCGGCATCATGCCCTCGGCGAGCCCCACCAGGAAGACGGCGTCCCACTCCAGACCCTTGGCGGCGTGGAGTGAGGCGAGCGTCACACCCTCCACCGTGGGCGCGTGCTGGGCGCTCGCCCGCTCGTCCAGCTCGGCGACCAGGTCGGCGAGGGTGGCCGCCGGGCGGGCCCGGACGAAGTCCTCGGAAAGGCGCACCAGGGCCGCCAGGGACTCCCAGCGCTCACGGACCGCCCCCGAGCCCGCCGGGGGCTCGGGCGTCCAGCCCCGCGTGCCGAGAACGGCGCGCACCTGGGAGGGCACGTCGTCGACACCGGCGAGCTGGGGGTCGGAGTGGCCGCCGGCGCGGGCCGCGCCCCGCAGCAGCAGCCCGGCCTCGCGCACCTCGGGGCGCTCGAAGAAGCGCTCGGCGCCGCGCAGCTGGTAGGGCACCCCGACGTCGGCGAGGGCCTGCTCGTAGATCTCGGACTGGGCGTTGACGCGGTAGAGGATCGCGATCTCGCTCGCGGGCACCCCGGAGTCCATCAGCTCCCGGACCCGGCGGGCGGTGCCCTCTGCCTCGGCGGGCTCATCCGCGTACTCCCCGTAGACCGGCTCGGGGCCGCGGTCGCGCTGGGAGACCAGCTCCAGCCGGTGCTCGGCGGCCCGGCCGCGGGCCTGGGCCAGCAGCCCGTTGGCCAGGTGGACCACCTGGGGGGTGGAGCGGTAGTCCCGGACGAGCTTGACGACGGTGGCGTGGGGATGCCGGACCCGGAAGTTCAGCAGGTGGTCGGGGGTGGCGCCGGTGAACGAATAGATCGTCTGGCTGGCGTCACCGACCACGCACAGAGTCTCGCGGTCGCCCAGCCACAGCTCGAGCAGCCGCTGCTGGAGCGGGCTGACGTCCTGGTACTCGTCGACCACGAAGTGCTGGTACTGGCGGCGGACGGTCTCGGCGATGTCGTGCCGGTCCTGGAGGACGCCCACGGTCAGCAGCAGCACGTCCTCGAAGTCGATCACGCCGCGCTCGCGCTTGAGCTGCTCGTACGTCCCGTAGACCAGGGCGATCTCGGCGGGGTCCCGGGGGGCCTCCCGGCCGGTCTTGGCGGCGACGGCCGGATAGTCCTCGGGAACGGTCTGAGTGACCTTCGCCCACTCGATCTCGGCCGTCACATCGCGCAGCTCATTGCGGTCGAGCCGGATCCGGCAGCGGGCCGCGGCCTCCGCCACCACCTGGACCTTGCGCTCCAGCAGCCGGGGCAGCTCGCCGCCCACGGCCTTGGGCCAGAAGTACTGGAGCTGGCGCAGGGCGGCCGAGTGGAACGTACGGGCCTGGACGCCGCCCGCGCCCAGCTGACGCAGCCGGCCGCGCATCTCGCCCGCCGCCCGGTTGGTGAAGGTGACGGCGAGCACACTCGAGGGCTGGAGCAGACCGGACCGGACGCCGTAGGCGATGCGGTGGGTGATCGCACGCGTCTTGCCCGTACCGGCGCCGGCCAGCACGCACACCGGACCGCTCAGGGCCGTGGCGACCTCGCGCTGCTCGGGGTCGAGCCCGTCGAGCACCGCGTCGGCCGAGTCCGGCACCTGGGGGAAGAGAGTGGAGTGCGTTGCTGCTGTCACCCCGCCATGCTGCCAGGTCCGGCGGGGCAACCGGGAATGTCGTCCACAGGCGGGGCAGGGCGGTCGTACTAATCCGGGGATGCGCCGGGAACGCTCAGGAACGCTCGGGAATGCTGCGCCCCAGGTGTGCGTTCTTCCTCCGGAATCTCCCCCGAGGAAGAAGGAGCGCGGGTCGCATGTCGAGCACCGTGACGATGTACAGCACCACCTGGTGCGGCTACTGCCGCCGTCTGAAGACCATGCTGGACCGCGAGGGCATCGCCTACAACGAGATCAACATCGAGCTCGACCCCGAGTCGGCCGCCTTCGTGGAGAAGGCCAACGGCGGGAACCAGACGGTCCCCACCGTGCTCTTCGCCGACGGCTCCACGCTCACCAACCCCTCGCTGGCGCAGGTCAAGGCGAAGATCAGCGCCTGATCCCCCGGTCTCCCGAGGCAAGGAGCCCCCGCCACGGCGGGGGCTTCCTCGCGCTCGGCACCTGCCCCGCCCTCGCCGGCGGCGCTTCCTACGGGAGCGGCTCGCCGTACCAGAGCTCGATCAGGCGGGCGGCGATGGAGATGCCGGTCGGGGGCAGGACCTCGCCGCTCTCGAACGCGGCTCGCAGCTCGTCGCGGGAGAACCAGCGCGCCTCGTGGATCTCCTCGCCGTCCACCTGGATGTCCGAGGACGTCGCCCGGGCCATGAAGCCCAGCATCAGGCTGGACGGGAACGGCCAGGGCTGGCTGGCGACGTACTCCACGTCGCCGACGACGACGCCCGCCTCCTCGGCGACCTCACGGCGCACCGCCTGCTCGATGGACTCCCCCGGCTCCACGAAGCCCGCGAGCGTCGAGAAACGGCCCTCCGGCCAGTGCATCTGGCGGCCCAGCAGCGCCCGGTCCTTCGCGTCCGTGACCAGCATGATCACGGCCGGGTCGGTACGGGGGTAGTGCTCGGCGCCGCAGGCCTGGCAGCGGCGGATGTGGCCCGCGGCCGCGATCACCGTACGCTCGCCGCAGCGCGAGCAGAAGCGGTGGAGGCGCTGCCAGTTCTCCAGGGCCACGGCGTGGACGAGCAGGCCCGCGTCGCGCGGGGACAGCAGCAGGCCGGCCTCCCGCAGGCCCGCCGGGCGCGCGGACTGGTCGATGCGGCCGGGCAGCGCGTCCTTCTGGAGCGCGAAGTAGGCCACGCCGTCCTCGTCCTTGCCGAGGAAGTAGCGGTGCGTCTCGGTGACCGGCGCCTCGAAGGCGGGCGTCATCACCAGTTCGGTGCGGCCGTCGGGGGTGTCGTCGATCAGCGCCTGACCGCCGGAGACCACGAAGACCCGCGTCGTGGGGTGGCTCCACGCCGCGGCGAGCCACGCCTCGTCCAGACGGTGGTGCGCGGCACGGTCGATGCCGCTCGCGCCGCTCAGTGCGACGTCGAGCGTATCGGGCCGGGTGGCGGTGAATTCGGTCCAGGTGGTCACGGCTGCTTCCAACTCCCCCTCTTGACAGTGTTTGTGCTTCTCGGGCACGGGCCCGCGCGGCGCCACTAGGCGCCGGCGCGGCCGGTGCCCGTGCCCGTGCGGGCCGTTTCGGCCAGGTCCCCCCACAGGTGGGCCGCGGTCTCCACGCCCTTCATGAGCAGGTCCAGCTCGACCTTCTCGTTCGGCGCGTGCCAGCCGTCCGACGGCACCGAGATGCCGAGGAACAGCACCGGGGCGCCCAGGACGTCCTGGAGGTCCGCCGCCGGGCCCGAGCCGCCCTCGCGCGTGAAACGGATCTTCTGGCCGAAGGCCTTGGCCATGGCCCGTACGACCGACTGGAGCGCCGGGTGGTCCAGCGGGGTCAGACAGGGGCGGGTCGAGCCGGTGAACGTGATCTCGTGCCGGATGCCGCCGCCCTGTGGGAGGCGGGCCGCCACCCAGTCGCGCACGGACTCCTGGACGCGGTCGGCGTCCTGGCCCGCGACCAGCCGGAAGGACAGCTTCAGCCGGGCCGACGACGGGACGATCGTCTTGCCGCCGGGGCCCTGGTAGCCACCGCCGATGCCGTTGACCTCCGCCGTGGGGCGCGCCCACACGCGTTCCAGTGTGGTGTAGCCCGCCTCGCCGAGGGTGCCGTGCGAGTGCGCGGCACGCAGCCAGCGCTTCTCGTCGAACGGCAGCTCGGCGATCAGCTCGCGCTCCTGGTCGGTCAGCTCCACGACCCCGTCGTAGAACCCCGGGATCGTCACCCTGCGGTCCTCGTCGTGGAGGGCGGCCGCCAGGCGGGCGGCCTCCGTGGCCGGGTTGGGCACGGCGCCGCCGAAGGAACCGGAGTGGATGTCCTGGTCCGGGCCGTACAGGTCGATCTGGCACTCGGCCAGGCCGCGCATGCCCGTGCACACCGTCGGGGTGTCCTCCGACCACATGCCCGTGTCCGAGACGATCACGGCGTCGCAGGCGAGCCGGTCGGCGTGCGCGGCGATCAGCGCGGGGAAGTTCGGCGAGCCCGACTCCTCCTCGCCCTCGATGATCAGCTTGAGGTTGACGGCCGGGGCGGTACGGCCGGTGGCCGCCAGGTGGGCGCGGACGCCCAGGGTGTGGAAGAACACCTGGCCCTTGTCGTCGGCCGCGCCGCGCGCGTACAGCCGGCCGTCGATCGTCGTCGGCACGAACGGGTCCGTGTGCCAGCCGTCCTCGCGGGCGGCGGGCTGGACGTCGTGGTGGCCGTAGACCAGGACCGTGGGGGCGTCCGCCACGCCGGAGGGCCACTCCGCGAACACGGCGGGGGCGCCGTCGCCGCCGCCCGTCTCCCAGAGCTCCGCCGTCGGGAAGCCCGTCTCCTTGAGCTTCGCCACCAGCCACTCGGCGCTGCGGCGCACATCGCCCGCGTTGGCCGGGTCGGCCGACACGGAAGGGATGCGCAGCCACTCGGCCAGGTCGGCGAGGAAGGCGGCGCGGTGCTCGTCGATGTACGCGCGGACGGCGTTGTCCGGGGCATTGCTCATGCCATCGAGCCTATCCGGACACGCGGGGCGACCAGGACCGGGTTTCCTCACACGTCCTCCCCCAGGAGGATCCGTTCCAGCCCGGCGCGGTCCGGCAGGTCCGGCGGGATCGCCTTCTCGCCGTCGCGGATGTACACGAAAGCGGCCGTCACGGAGGAGAGCGGCAGTCCGTGCTGCTCCGCCCAGGCCAGACGGTAGATCGCCAGCTGGAGGGGGTCGGCGGTCTGCGCGCGGGCGGTTTTCCAGTCGACGATCTCGTAGCGGTCGCCGCCGGCGTCGTTCGTGTTCCGTTCGCGGTACACCGCGTCAATGCGGCCCCGGATCGTGCGGCCCGCGAGGGTGAGCTGGAAGGGGGCCTCCACCCGGTACGGGGTGCGGCGCGCGTACGGGGTGCGCTGGAAGGCCTCCTTGAGCTCGGCCAGGTCCCGCTCGTCGGCGATCTCGCCCGGGTCGACGCCCCCCGGGAGCTCCTCCGGGCCCAGGAAGGGCAGCGGGAGGGCCTCGAAGCGGGACTCCAGCCAGGCGTGGAAGCGGGTGCCCCGGCGGGCGGCGGGCTGGGGGCGGCGCGGCATGGGGCGCGCGAGGTCGCTCGCGAAACCGTCGGGGTCGGCGGCCAGGTGCATCAGCTGGGTGGCGGTCAGGCTGGACGGCAGCAGCACGTCGTGGACCTTGGCGCGGGTGCGCCGGAGCTCGCCGGCGAGGGCGTTCAGGTCGCGGTCCCAGGAGGCGACGGCGCGGGTCTCCTCCGGGGGGAGCGATTGCGTAGTGGGGCCGGCGGAGCCCTCCTCCAGGTCCTTCAGGTGCGCCAGGACCGCCCCGGCCGCCTCTCGGCGGCGGGCCAGGGAAGCCCCGTCCAGGGGCAGGGGCCAGGCGTGGTCCGTCTCCTGGTGGAGTGCCGGGTTCTCGGCGTCCTCGGCCGGGGCGTCCGCCCAGGTCTCGATCTCGCCGTGGCCCGCCTCGCAGTGGGCGCGGAGGGCCTCCAGGAACTCCGACGGGCCGCGCGTCCGCTTCTGGTTCGGGCCCCACCAGTGGCCGGAGCCCAGGAGGAGGCTGCGGGGGCGGGTGAAGGTGACGTAGCCCAGCCGCAGTTCCTCGGTGTGCTGGTGGGCCTTCATCGCGCCCTTGAAGGCCGTCAGGCCCTTGGCGGTCCAGTCGGTGACGTCGGGGAGGGTGTCGGTGTCGCCGCGCAGGGCGTGCGGGAGGACCTTGGGCTGGGACGTCCAGGAGTCGCGGGACTGCTCGCTGGGGAAGGTCTTCGCCACCAGGCCCGGGACCGCCACCACGTCCCACTCCAGGCCCTTGGACTTGTGCGCGGTGAGGATCTTGACGGTGTCCTCGCCGCCGGGCAGGGAGTTGTCGAGACCCTTCTCGTACTGCGCGGCCGTGCGCAGGAAGCCGAGGAAGGCGACCAGGGTGACCTCGCCGTCCAGGGCGGCGAAGCCGGCGGCGACGTCCATGAACTGGGTGAGGGTCTCGCGGCGGCGGGCCGCCAGCGCGTGCGGGGAGGCCGACAGCTCGACCTCCAGGCCCGTGGTGGCCAGGACACGGTGGAGGACGTCCATCAGCGGGTCGCCGAGGCTGCGGCGCAGGTCGCGGAGCTCGGCCGCCAGGCGGGCGAAGCGGACGCGGGCCTCGGCGGAGAAGGGCAGGTCGTCGCCGGGGTCGGCCGACAGGAAGGTGTCCAGGGCGTCGGCCAGGGACGTCGTCTCCGTGGGGTCCACGCCCTCCACGGCCTCGGCGAGGCGGCGGTCCGGGTCCGCGCCGGTGGGGCCGTAGGGCACGAGCGTACGGGCGCGGCGGCCCAGCAGGGCCAGGTCCCGGGGGCCGACGCGCCAGCGGGGGCCCGTCAGCAGGCGGACCAGGGAGGCGTTGGCGGTGGGGTCGTGGAGGACCTCGCAGACCGCGACCAGGTCGGCGATCTCGGGCAGGTGGAGCAGCCCCGAGAGGCCGACGACCTCGACGGGGACGTCGCGCCGGACGAGGGCGCCCTGGATCTCGGCGAAGTCGGTGGCCGTGCGGCACAGGACGGCGATGTCGCCCGGGCGGGTGCCGGTGCGGACGAGGTGGGCGAGGGAGTCCGCGAGCCAGTCGAGCTCCTCGGCGTGGGTGGGCAGCAGGGCGCAGCGGACGACGCCGTCGCGCTCGGCGCCCGGGGCCGGGCGCAGGGCCTCGACGCCCTCGTGGCGCTCGCGGAGGGGGGCCGCCAGGGTGTTGGCGAGGTCCAGGAGGCGGCCGCCGCTGCGGCGGTTCTCGCTGAGGGAGTAGCGCCGGGCGGGCTGCCCGTCGGTGTGCGGGAAGTGCTGCGGGAAGTCGTCGAGGTTGGCCACGGAGGCGCCGCGCCAGCCGTAGATGGCCTGGCAGGGGTCGCCGACGGCGGTCACCGCGTGGCCCGTGCCGGCGCCGAAGAGGCCGGCCAGCAGCAGTCGCTGGGCGACGGACGTGTCCTGGTACTCGTCGAGGAGGACGACCTTGAACTGCTCGCGGAGGACGCGGCCCACCTCGGGCCGGGTGCGGGCCAGCTCGGCGGAGCGGGCGATCTGGTCGCCGAAGTCGAGGAGGTCGCGGGAGCGCTTCTCCCGGCGGTACGCCTCGACGAGTTCCAGGAGCTCCAGGCGGGCGCGCGCCGTCTCGGGGATCTTGCGCAGGTCAGCGTTGGTGAGCCGGGCGCCGGCGAGGGTCTCCAGGAGTTCGCGGTCGTACGCCCGTAGGCCCTTCGGCTCGACCAGGTGCTCCGCGAGTTCGCCGTCGAGGGCCAGCAGGTCGGTGACCAGGTCGGCGAAGGGGCGGGTGAGGGCCGGGTACGGGCCCGGGGAGGAGCGCAGGACGCGGGCGGCGAGCTGGAAGCGGGTGGCGTCGGCGAGGAGGCGGGAGGTGGGCTCCAGGCCGATGCGCAGGCCGTGTTCCTTGAGGAGCTGGCCGGCGAAGGCGTGGTAGGTGGAGATCCGGGGCTCGCCGCCGGTCTCCTTCTCTGAAGGCTCCGTGTCGACACCGGCCCGGCCGAGGGCCTTGCGGACGCGCTCGGCGAGCTCGCCCGCCGCCTTGTTGGTGAACGTCAGGCCGAGGACCTCCTCGGGCGCGACCTGCCCGGTGCCGACCAGCCAGACGACGCGCGCGGCCATGACCGTGGTCTTGCCGGACCCGGCTCCGGCCACGATGACCTGCGGGGCGAGCGGCGCGGTGATACAGGCCGTCTGCTCCGGGGTGAAGGGGATGCCGAGGAGCTCCTTGAGCTGCTCGGGATCGGTCAGGCGCGGGGTCACGCCGGTAACGCTAGAGGGAGCCACTGACATCTCACTCCACGATCTGCCGGCCCTCGGGCCGGGCACTGCACGAGGCGCGGAACGAGCAGTGGGCGCACTGCTGGCCGGGACGGGGGGTGAAACGTTCCTCGAGGACCCGGCCCGCGGCCTCGGCGAGCAGATCGCCGACCCATTCGCCGTCGAGGGGCTCCTGCGCCTGGACCTTGGGGAGGGTCTCCCCGCCGTCCTTCTTGGCCGCTCCCTGGCGCAGGTGGACGAGTTCGGCGCCGCCGGGCCGGGGCCGGACGCCGCCGAAGGCGTTGTCCACGGCACCCTCGGCGACGGCGAGCTGGTAGACGGCGAGCTGGGGGTGGCGTTCGACGTCCTTGGCGGAGGGCGCGCTCTTGCCGGTCTTGAAGTCGACGACGTACGCGCGGCCCTGGGCGTCCTGCTCGACGCGGTCCATGGAGCCGCGGACGCGCACCTGGTACTGCTGGGCCTTGAGGGTGACGTCGAAGGGGTGCTCGGTGGCGACGGCGTCGCGGGCGCGCTCCATCACGTGCCAGCGCAGGAAGCGCTCCAGGGCGGCGCGGGCCTGCTCCATCTCCTGCCGCGACTTCCAGGGGGCGTCGAAGGCCAGGGACTCCCAGACGGTCTCCAGCCGCTCCATCAGCACGGCGAGGTCGGCCGGGGTGCGGCCGGAGGCGACCTCGTCGGCGAGGACGTGGACGACGTTGCCGAAGCCCTGGGCGGCGGTGGCGGGGGCGTCCGCCTTCACCTCGCGGCCCAGGAACCACTGGAGGGAGCAGCCGTCCTCGGTGAGCTGGCCGAGGGCGGAGCCGGACAGCGCGACGGGCCGCCCCGGGTCGCGCAGCGGCACCTCGTTGTGGGTGGGCTCGTCCAGGCCCCACCAGCGGTAGGGGTGCGCGGCGGGGACGAGCGGCTGGCCCTCCTCGTCGCGCAGGGCGGCGAGCCGGGCGAGCCGTTCGGCGGCGGCGGCCCGCAGGGCGTCGGAGGCGGCGGGGTCGACGGTGGTGGCGCGCAGCTCGGCGACGAGCGCGGCGACGGCCAGGGGGCGGCGCGGGCGCTGGGTGACGTCGACGGGCTCGGTGCCCAGCTCGGCCAGGAAGCGGGAGGGCTGGTCGCCGTCCTCGGCGGCCGCCTTGACCGCCGTGACCACGAGCCGGTCGCGGGCGCGGGTGGCGGCCACGTAGAACAGCCGGCGCTCCTCGGCGAGGAGGGCGCCCGCGCCCAGCGGCTCGGCGATGCCGTCGCGGCCGATGCGGTCGGCCTCCAGGAGCGAGCCGCGGCGCCGCAGGTCGGGCCAGAGGCCTTCCTGGACGCCCGCGACGACGACGAGCCGCCACTCCAGGCCCTTGGAGCGGTGCGCGGTCATCAGCCGTACGGCGTCGGGGCGCACGGCCCTGCGGGTGAGGGTGTCGGCGGCGATGTCCTGGGCGTCCAGCTCGTCGAGGAGGTTCAGGGCGCCGCGGCCGCCGGTGCGCTCCTCGGCGCGGGCGGCGGTCTCGAAGAGGGCGCAGACGGCGTCGAGGTCGCGGTCGGCGTTGCGGCCGGCCGGGCCGCCGCGGTGTGCGGCGCGGCGCAGCCGGGTGGGCCAGGGGGTGCCGTCCCAGAGGTGCCAGAGGGCTTCCTCGGCCGTGCCGCCGCGTGCCAGGAGGGCGCGCGCGCCTGCCAGGAGGGCGCCCAGGCGCTGGGCGGGGCGCGCGTACGACGGGTCGTGCGCGACCAGGCGGGCGGGCTCGGCGAGGGCTTCGGCGATGAGGGTGTCCGAGGGGCGCGGCATGCCCTCGCCCGCCGCGCGTTCCTCCTCGCGGAGGGCGCGGCCGAGACGGCGGAGGTCTGCGGCATCCATGCCGCCCAGGGGCGATGAGAGGAGGTGCAGCGCCGTCTCCGGCGTGAGCCAGTTCCGCGCCTCCGGCGCGGTATCTCCCACCCGCCCAACCGTTGCGGCATCCGTCATGGGCGCCGTTGTGGCCGAGGCGGTCGACTCCGCCACCGCCCGCAACGCCGTCAGCAGCGGCGCCACCGCCGGTTCGTGGCGCAGGGGGATGTCGTCGCCGTCGACCTCGATGGGGACGCCCGCCGAGGTCAGGGCGCGGCGCAGGGACGGTATCGAGCGGGAGCCCGCGCGGACGAGGACGGCCATGTCCTGCCAGGGGACGCCGTCCTCCAGGTGGGCGCGGCGGAGGATGTCGGCGATGTTGTCGAGCTCGGCGCCCGCCGTCGGGTAGGTGTACGCCTCCACCCGCCCCCCGTCCCGTACGGCCGCGAGCTCGCGGTGGGCCCGTACGGCGGCGGCCGGCAGCCGGGTCAGCGGCATCCGGTGGGTGAGCAGCCGGGTGGCGGCGAGCAGGGCGGCGCCGGAGCGGCGCGAGGCGGTGAGGACCGCGACCGGGGCGGGCGTGCCGTCGGTACGCGGGAAGTCGTGCGGGAATTCGAGGATGCCGCCGACGTCCGCGCCCCGGAAGGCGTAGATGGACTGGTCGGGGTCGCCGAAGGCGATCAGGGTCCGGCCGCCGCCCGCCAGCGCGCGCAGCAGCCGCGCCTGGGAGGCGTCGGTGTCCTGGTACTCGTCGACGAAGACCGCGTCGTAGCTCCGGCCCAGCTCTGCCGCGACCTCGGGGCGCCCGGCGAGGAGGACGGCGCGGTGGACGAGCTCGGCGTAGTCGAGGACGCCGCGCGCGTCGAGGACGTCCAGGTACTCGGCGAGGAAGGAGGCGGCCGCGCGCCAGTCGGGGCGGCCCGCGCGGCGGGCGAAGGCGTCGAGCTCGCCGGGGCCCAGGCCCAGCTCCCGGCTGCGGGCGAGGACGGCGCGCATCTCGTCGGCGAAGCCGCGGGTGGTCAGGCAGGCGCGCAGTTCGTCGGGCCAGCGGACCCGGCCGCGGCCCTCCTTGCCCAGCTCCAGCTCGCCCTCCAGCAGCTCGCGCACCATGACGTCCTGCTCCGGGCCGGACAGCAGCCGGGTGGGCTCGACGAACAGCTCGACGTCCTGGTGGGCGCGCACCAGCGCGTAGCAGTAGGAGTGGAAGGTGGTGGCCTGCGGGCCCTGGGCGCCGCCGAGGCGGGCCGTCATCCGGTCGCGCAGTTCGACGGCGGCCTTGCGGCTGAAGGTCAGCACGAGGATCCGCGCGGGGTCGGTACCCCGCCGTACCCGTTCGGCCACCGCCTCGACGAGCGTGGTCGTCTTGCCCGTGCCCGGACCGGCGAGCACCAGCAGCGGTCCCCGCCCGTGGTCAACCACCGCGCGCTGGCACGCGTCCAGCTCAGGAGGGACGACCGGGCCCGGCGGCGTGCGCACGAGGCGGTACGCGCCAGTGGCGGGCCGCTGGTGGGACGACGAGGAGCTCACGTGTGTTGCCGGTCCTGAGGGGGGAGGTACGGGTGGTCGGTCGGCCGGGACGCGTCACGGCGAGAAGGGCGACCCCCGACGCTACGCCAGGAGACCCGTGTGGCGCAGTGCGTCCCAAGAGCCTCCGTCCCTCTTCGGTGATCTCATCCGTTCGGGTAACGCCTTGCGGTCACGGGCCGGGGCGCGGCCCGGCGGCGGCGGTCCTCGGGCCGTCAGGTGTGCGGAGTCACATCCGCACCGCCGTCCCAGCGGGCGCGGGTCATGACGAGCCGGGGCATCCGGCCGTCGGCCGCGCGGCCCGGCTCCCGCAGCGGGGTGCCCTCGGCGCGGTAGTGGGCCAGGGCCTCCCGCTCATGGCCCGGCAGCAGCACCCCGTCCGCCCGGACGACACGCCACCAGGGCACGGCCCCGCCGTAGAGGGCCATGACGCGGCCGACCTGCCGGGGGCCGCCCTCTTCGAGCCATTCGGCGACGTCTCCGTAGGTCATCACCCGGCCCGCCGGAATCAGCTCGGCGACGGCCAGCACCCGTTCCGCGTACTCGGGAAGCTCGTCCATCCGGTGCATACTGCCGCATCGCACCCCGGACGGGCCGTCCCGACCAGCGGAACCAGGCCGTCCGCAAGATCACCCAGAGTGCGTCATCGCACTACAGGGCGTACGATCCGGAGTCCGCGCCCCCCGAAATGCACCCTGATACCCCCTTGCCCGGCCGGGCCATGCCACCATCTTCCGGGCGGTGACTGGTGATACGAGACCGAGAAGAGACCGACAAGCAGCAGGGCGCGCAGCCTCCGGACGAGGCCCGCGCCCGCGACGTGCTGCCCTGCGACAGGGACCGCGGCGCGTATCCGTGCGAGGACGGTGAGGGCCACATCGACAAGGTCTCCGGCGACGAGCCGCTGCTCCCCGCCCGTGTCCACCGCCCGGCCGACCTGGTCCGGCTCTTCCTGGGCATCGTGGGCATCGCCCTCGTGCTCGCGCTCGCCGCCTTCGCCCACGCCACCACCTCCGGCCTGGCGCAGGACATCAGCGCGAGCACCGGCAAGGCGCCCCATCTGCTGGCCAGCTTCGCCGGGCTCACGGCGAACATCGCGGTCTTCATCGTCCCGGTGGCCTTCGCCATCGAACGGCTGATCAAACGCGACGGGCTGCGCATCGCCGACGGCGTCCTGGCCGCCGTGCTGGCCCACGGCGTGTCCCTGGCCACCGACCTGTGGGTGGCCGAGTCGGCACCCGAATCCATCCGCGCGGCGCTCACCCAGCGCGCCCCCGGCGGCGGCTTCACCGACCCGGTGCACGGCTATCTCGCGCCCGTGATCGCCTATATGACGGCCGTCGGCATGTCCCGGCGGCCGCGCTGGCGCGTGGCCATGTGGGCCGTACTCCTCCTGGACGCCTTCGCGGTGCTGGTCAACGGCTACACCACGCCGTTCTCCATCGCCATCACCGTCCTGATCGGCTGGACCGTCGCCTACGCCACCCTCTACGCCGTCGGCTCCCCCAACGTCCGCCCCACCGGCCAGCACCTCCTCGCCGGGCTGCGGCGCGTCGGCTTCCGGCCGGAGACCGCGCTGCGCGCCGAGGACAACGAGACCGCCGAGCAGCACCCCGACCGGGGCCGCCGCTACATCGTCACCATGGAGGACGGGCCACCCCTCGACGTCACCGTCGTCGACCGCGAGCAACAGGCCCAGGGCTTCTTCTACCGCGTCTGGCAGCGCCTGGCCCTGCGCGGGATCACCCAGCGCCGCAGCCTCCAGTCGCTGCGCCAGGCCCTCGAACAGGAGGCGCTGCTCGCCTACGCGGCCATCGCCGCCGGCGCGAACGCGCCCAAGCTCATCGCCACCTCCGAGCTGGGCCCGGACGCCGTGATGCTCATCTACGAGCACATCGGCGGCCGTCCCCTGGTCTCCGTCCCCACCGAGGAGATCACCGACGAGCTGATGCGGGGCGCCTGGCACCAGCTCAAGGCGCTCCAGTCACGCCGTATCGCCCACCGCAGACTCGACGGCGACGCCCTTCTGGTGGATCGTTCCGGCAATGTGGTCCTCACGGACCTGCGCGGCGGCGAGATCGCGGCCGGCGACCTGGTGCTCCGCATGGACGTCGCCCAGCTCCTCGTCACCCTCGGCCTGCGGGTCGGCGCCGAGCGGGCGGTGGCCACGGCCGTGGAGGTCCTCGGCCCGGACGCCGTCGCCGACAGCCTCCCGCTCCTCCAGCCCCTCGCCCTCACCCGCGTCAACCGCGCGACCCTGCGGCAGCTCGCCCGCGAGCGGGCGCAGCGCGAACGGGACCGGGTGCTGGAGAACGCCCGCCTCGCCAAGGAGACCCGGGACGCCACCCGCGCCGCCGAGGCCGAGCCCGCCGACGCCAGCCGCAAGGCGCTCAAGGCCGAGCGCCAGGCGGAGAAGAAGGCGATCGACGAGGCCATCGAGGAGGCCCGCGAGGAGGACCTGCTCGCCCAGATCCGCCGCCAGGTCCTGCTCATCCGGCCGCAGGCGCCGATAGAGCCGGTCCGCCTGGAGCGCATCAAGCCCCGGACGCTGATCAGCTTCGCCGCGGGCGCGATCGCCGCGTACTTCCTGCTGTCCCAGCTCACGCACATCAAGTTCGGCGATCTCGTCGACAAGGCCAACTGGGCGTGGGTCGCGATGGCCGTGGCCTTCCAGGCGCTGACCTACGTGGCCGCCGCGATGAGCCTCCTCGGCTTCGTACCGGAGAAGGTGACCTTCGGCCGGACGGTCCTGGCGCAGGTCGCGGGCTCGTTCGTGAAGATCGTCGCCCCGGCCGCGGTGGGCGGCGTGGCCCTGAACACCCGCTTCCTCCAGCGGGCGGGCATCCGCCCGGGCCTGGCCGTGGCGAGCGTCGGCGCGTCCCAGCTCTTCAGCCTGGCCTGCCACATCATGCTGCTGCTGTCCTTCGGCTATGTGACCGGCACGGAACGCAGCTCCTCCCTGGGCCCCTCCCGGACCGTGATCGGCGGCCTGCTGACGGCCGCGGTCCTGGTGCTGGTGGTCGCCGCGATCCCGGTGCTGCGGAAGTTCGTCTCGACCCGGGTGCGGTCGCTGTTCGCGGGCGTCGTGCCGCGCATGCTGGACGTGCTCCAGCGGCCGCAGAAGCTCTGCTTCGGCATCGGCGGAATGCTGCTGCTGACGGCGACGAACGTGATGTGCCTGGACGCGTCGATCCGGGCTTTCGGGGGCGACCTCAGCTACGCGAGCATCGCGGTCGTCTTCCTCACCGCCAACGCACTGGGGTCGGCGGCGCCGACGCCGGGTGGCGTGGGAGCGGTGGAGTTCGCGCTCACGGGTGCGCTGACCTTCGCGGGGCTGCCGGCGGAGCAGGCGGCTCCCGCCGTGCTGCTGTTCCGTCTCATGACGCTGTGGCTGCCGGTGCTGCCGGGGTGGGCGTCGTTCAGTCACCTGACGCGGAAGGGTGCGATCTAGGGGGCTTGCGGGGCGCCGCCCCGGACCCCGCTCCTCAAACGCCGGAGGGGCTGCAGGCCAAGCCTTGCAGATGCGAGCTGAATCGACATACCGTGCCGCACATGCGGTCGTACACCATCGGGCAGGCAGCCCGCCTCCTGAGCGTCAGTCCCGACACCGTCCGCCGCTGGGCCGACGCGGGCAGGATCCCCACCCGTCGTGACGAGGCCGGCAAGCGGATCGTCGAGGGCCCTGATCTGGCCGCCTTCTCCGTGAGCCTCGCCGCCGAGGCGAACGAGAGCGACGACGAGCCGCACACCAGCGCGCGCAACGCCTTCCCGGGGATCATCACCGCCGTGAAGCTCGGCGACGTGGCCGCGCAGGTGGAGATCCAGGCCGGGCCGCACCGGCTGGTCTCCCTCCTCACCCGCGAGGCCGTGGAGGAATTGGGCCTGGCCGTGGGCATGGAGGCCGTGGCCCGGGTGAAGGCCACCAACGTGCACATCGACCGCGCCTGACCAGGAGAGACAATGCCCCGCACCCTCGCACGCACGGCCCTGGCGGCAGCGCTTCTCCTCCCCCTGGCCACGGCCTGCGGCGGCAGCGGCGACAAGAGCGACGACGCCAAGCAGCAGACCACCCTCACGGTGCTCGCCGCCGCCTCCCTCACGGACGTCTTCAAGGAAGCCAAGGCCGTCTACGAGAAGGAGCACCCCGGCACCAAGGTGAACTTCTCCTTCGCCGGCTCCCAGGAGCTCGCCGCCCAGGTGCGCCAGGGCGCGCCCGCCGACGCGCTGGTGACGGCCGACGCCAAGACGATGGACGGCCTCGCCCAGCAGACGAACGCCCCCACCACCATCGCGAAGAACCGCCTGACGATCGCCACGGCCCCCGGCAACCCCCAGAAGGTCCAGGGCCTCTCCGACCTCTCCCGGTCCGGCCTCAAGGTGGTCCTGGCCGCCCCCGAGGTGCCCGCGGGCCGCTACAGCAAGAAGGTCCTCGACCAGCAGCACGTCGACGTCAAGCCGGTCTCCCAGGAGCCCAGCGTCCGCGCCGTGCTGAGCAAGGTCACGCTGGGCGAGGCGGACGCGGGCATCGTGTACGTCACGGACGCCACCGCCGCCAAGGGCAAGGTCGCGACCGTCACCATCCCCGACGCCCAGAACGCCGTGGCCGCCTACCCCGCCGCGACCCTAAAGGGCTCGAAGCACACCAAGGAGTCGGCCGACTTCGTGAAGTGGCTCAGCTCGTCCGAGGCCCGGAAGCTCCTCCGCGAGGCGGGCTTCCAGCAGCCATGAGGGCCCGCACGCCCCTGACCCTGGCGATCCCCTCCGCCCTCGCCGTCGGCTTCCTGTTCCTCCCCCTGGCGGGCGTCCTCACCCGCACGCCATGGGGCACCCTCCCGTCCCGGCTCACCTCCGGCGAGGTCACCCAGGCCCTCACCCTGAGCCTCACGGTCTCGGCGTACTCCCTGGCGCTCTCCCTCGCCCTCGGGGTGCCCCTCGCCTGGCTGCTGGCCCGGGTGGACTTCCCGGGCAAAGCGCTCGTCCGCTCCCTGGTGATGCTCCCGATGGTCCTGCCGCCGACCGTCGCGGGCGTGGCCCTCCTCCAGGGCTACGGCCGCCGGGGCGTCCTGGGGGCCTGGCTGGACGAATGGTTCGGCGTCACGATCCCCTTCACGACCACGGCGGCGGTCGTGGCGTCGACCTTCGTGGCCATGCCCTTCCTGGTGATCAGCCTGGAGGGCGCGCTCAGCGGCCTCCACCCCCGCTACGAGGAGACGGCGACGTCCCTGGGAGCGTCGCCGTTGAGGACCTTCCGCACGATCACCCTCCCCATGATCGCGCCGGGCCTCTTCGCCGGAGCGGCGCTCTGCTGGGCGCGCGCGCTGGGCGAGTTCGGGGCGACGATCACGTTCGCGGGCAACCTCCCCGGCATCACCCAGACGCTCCCCCTCCAGGTCTACCTGCTCCTCCAGGACGACCCGGAAGGAGCAACGGCGGTCAGCCTTCTCCTCCTCGCCATCGCGACAGCGGTCCTCCTCACCCTCCGGGGCCGCTGGCCGCAGACGCCGACGACGGGAGGGCGGGGCCGGGGCGGGGAGGGCCCGGCAAGGGACGTAAAGCGTGATTTGCGGCCAAGTGCGGAGTGCCCAGAACCGAGTACGGCAACGGCCGTAAATCATGCAGTCCCCGAGGGCCCTCCCCGACCCGGCCGCGCCCTGAGCGCCCCCGACCCGGTGGCCCTCCACACCACCCGCCGGACTC
>NZ_JAVRFI010000024.1:0-107461 GCF_031845785.1 Streptomyces hesseae | reverse complement strand
TCACGTCACTACCCACCCCACGACGCACCCCGCCTACCGGTAGAGCGCCGCCGCCCGGGCCGCCGCCTCCGCGAACCGCACCCGCAGACCCGGCGGTCCCAGTACCTCCACCTCCGGCCCCAGCGCCAGCAACTGCGCGTACGCCACCTCCAGCGACTCCACCGCAAGCACCGTCACACAGCCCGCACCGCCCGCCGCCAGCGCCTCCTCCGCCGCCCGCCGGTCCGTGACGTGCGGCAGCAGCCGCACACCCTCCGGCGTGAGCCGCACCTCCACCCGTTCGCGCAGGAGAGAGCGGGCGAACTCCGCCGCCCGTTCCTCCCAGAAGGCCGGCAGGTCGAAGGACCCGGACCGCAGGAACCGCTCCTCGCCCACCGTCACGGCCGTGAAGCGGTCCACCCGGTAGACCCGGAACTGCTCACCCGCCCGCGCCGCCAGGTACCAGACACCCGCCTTGAGAACCAGCCCGTACGGCTCCAGGTCGCGCTCGACCTCGTCCCCGCCCCGGCGGGCGTAGCGGGCCGTCATGCGGCGGTCGTCCCAGACGGCGTCGGCGACGGCGGGCAGCAACGGTGGCGGTTCGCCGGACCGCCACCACGCGGGGGCGTCCAGGTGGAAGCGCTGCGCGGCACTCGCGGAGGCGTCGCCGAGCGACGGGATCAGCGCGGCGGAAACCTTGAGCCGGGCGGCGGACGCGGCGTCGGCCAGGCCCATGTCGTGGAGCGCGGCCGGTACGCCGGAGAGGAAGAGGGCCTCGGCCTCGGCCCGGCCCAGACCGGTGAGCCGGGTGCGGTAGCCGCCGATGAGCCGGTATCCGCCCGCGCGGCCGCGATCGGCGTAGACGGGCACGCCGGCCTCGGAGAGGGCGAGGACGTCCCGGGCGACGGTGCGCTCGGAGACCTCCAGCTCGCGCGCCAGCTCACCGCCGGTCATGGACGGGCGGGACTGGAGCAGCAGAACGAGCTTGATCAGACGAGCCGCGCGCATGGCCCCATGATGCCGGGGACCACTGACAACGCGGCGCGTGGCAGTGAGTGGTGGGGCGCGACGACAGGAACCCGCGTGCCAGCCAGGGCATCGGATCGAGCGCGCGGGGTCCTGTCGTCACCCCTGAGCCGTACCGCGACACAGGACAGGGCGGCGCGGTGCGGCTCCAGCGAGAGACGATACGCCTTTGATCGATGATCGATCAATCCTTCCCGGAAAGTTCCGGGGCCGGACCGGGACCGGACCAGGGACCGGACCGGGCGACAGAGACCTCAGATCCGCGGCGCGCAGCTCAGCACATGCCGTTTGAGCAGCTCGCCGATGCCCGGGTCGCGCTCCTGGAAGGCCCGGACGATCGCGGCGTGGTCCTCCGCGTGGGGCCGGGGCTCCGGGCTCAGCCAGCGGATCGACAGGGTCGTCCACACCTCGATGCCCAGGGATTCCCAGGTGTGGAGCAGCACGGAGTTCCCGGAGGCCCGCACGATCTCGCGGTGGAAGGCCACCGTGTGGCGCGCCTGGGCCTCGCTGTCGTGCGCCAGGTCGGCCGTCCGAAGGGCGGCCACCTCGCGCTCCAGCGCGGAGACGTCCTCGGCCAGGGCGTCCGCCGCCAGTTCGGCGGCGACCGCCTCCAGGCCCGCCCGTACCGGGTAGCTCTCCTTGAGGTCCGCGGCGGTGAGGTCGCGTACCCGGACGCCCTTGTTGGGGGCGGACTCGATCAGCCGCAGCGACTCCAGCTCCCGCAGCGCCTCGCGTACGGGGGTCTGGCTGACGAGCAGCTCGGCGGCGATCCGCCGCTCCACGATCCGCTCGCCCGGCTGCCAGCGGCCGCTGACGATCCCTTCGAGGATGTGCTCGCGGATCTGCTCGCGCAGCGAATGGACAACGGGCCGTGACATGCGGTGCTCCTCGGCGGGGGATCTGACCCCATTATCCGGGCAGGGGCGCACGCGAAAGGGCGCGGCCCCGGCTCGTACGAATACGAAACCGGGGCCGCGCCCTGCCGCCGTGTCCTTACAGACCGATCTCGGTCTCGAACTCGGCGGACTCCAGGATCTGCTTGACCGTGGTCAGGTAGCGGGCGGCGTCGGCGCCGTCCACCAGACGGTGGTCGTAGGAGAGCGTCACGTAGGTCATGTCGCGGACACCGATGGTGGTGCCCTCCTCGGTCTCGATGACCACGGGGCGCTTGACCGTGGCACCGATGCCCAGGATCGCGACCTGGTTCGGCGGCACGATGACCGTGTCGAACAGCGCACCGCGCGAGCCGGTGTTGCTGATCGTGAAGGTCGCGCCGGCCAGGTCGTCCGGGCTGATCTTGCTGGAGCGGACCTTGCCGGCCAGCTCGGCCGTCTTCTTCGCGATACCCGCGATGTTGAGGTCACCGGCACCCTTGATGACCGGGGTCATCAGGCCCTTCTCCGAGTCGACGGCGATGCCGACGTTCTCGGAGTCGAAGTAGGTGATGGTGTTCTCGTCCTCGTTGATCCGGGCGTTGATGACCGGGTGGGCCTTCAGCGCCTGGACGGCGGCCTTGACGAAGAACGGCATCGGGGAGAGCTTGACGCCCTCGCGGGCGGCGAAGCCGGCCTTGGCCTTCTCGCGCATCCGCATGATCTTGGTGATGTCCACCTCGATCACGGAGCTCAGCTGAGCCTGGCCGTGCAGCGCCTTCATCATGTTCTCGGCGATGACCTTGCGCATGCGCGGCATCTTGACCGTCTGACCGCGCAGCGGCGAGACCTCGAGGGCCGGGGCCTTCGGGGCGGCAGCGGCGGCCGGAGCGGCGGCCGGAGCCGGAGCGGCGACCTTGGCGGCCTCGGCGGCGGCGATGACGTCCTGCTTGCGGATGCGGCCACCGACGCCGGTGCCCGCGACGTTACGCAGGTCGACGCCGGACTCGGCGGCGAGCTTGCGCACCAGCGGGGTGACGTAGGCGCCGTCGGTCGCCGGAGCGGCGACCGGAGCCGGAGCGGCCGGGGCAGCCGGAGCGACCGGCGCGGGGGCCGGGGCAGCGGCCGGAGCCGGGGCGGCGGGCGCGACCGGAGCGGCGGCGACCGGAGCCGGGGCGGCCGGGGCGGCCGGAGCGGCAGCCGGGGCGGCGGCCGGAGCCGGAGCGGCAGCCGGAGCCGGAGCGGCGGCGGGGGCCGGGGCAGCGGCACCGGCAGCGCCGATGACGGCGAGCTTGGCGCCGACCTCGGCGGTCTCGTCCTCGGCGACGAGGATCTCGAGCAGGACACCCGAGGTGGGGGCCGGGATCTCGGTGTCGACCTTGTCGGTCGAGACCTCGAGCAGCGGCTCGTCCTCGGAGACCTCCTCGCCGACCTCCTTCAGCCAGCGGGTGACGGTGCCCTCGGTGACCGACTCGCCCAGCGCGGGCAGGACGACGTCGGTGCCGGTGCCGGTGGCAGCGGCGGCCGGAGCGGCCTCGGCCGGAGCCTCGGCGACGGGGGCCGGAGCCTCGGCGGGGGCCTCGGCCACGGGGGCCGGAGCGGCCTCGGCGGCCGGGGCCGGAGCCTCGGCGGCAGCCGGGGCGGGGGCAGCGGCGGGGGCGCCGGTGCCGTCGTCGATGACGGCCAGCTCCGAGCCGACCTCGACCGTCTCGTCCTCGGCCACCTTGATGGAGGCGAGGATGCCGGAAGCGGGGGCCGGGATCTCGGTGTCGACCTTGTCGGTGGAGACCTCGAGCAGCGGCTCGTCGGCCTCCACTCGCTCACCCTCGGCCTTCAGCCAACGGGTGACGGTGCCCTCGGTCACGCTCTCGCCGAGCGCCGGCAGGGTTACGGAAACCGCCATGATTGCGGTTGCTCCTTACGAGTAGTGCGGATGCTTGGTGCGCTCGGGACTCAGTCGTGCGAGTGCAGCGGCTTGCCGGCCAGGGCGAGGTGGGCCTCGCCCAGGGCCTCGTTCTGCGTCGGGTGCGCGTGGATGAGCTGGGCCACCTCGGCGGGCAGCGCCTCCCAGTTGTAGATCAGCTGGGCTTCGCCGACCTGCTCACCCATGCGGTCGCCGACCATGTGGACGCCGACCACGGCACCGTCCCGCACCTGGACGAGCTTGATCTCGCCCGCGGTCTTCAGGATCTTGCTCTTGCCGTTGCCGGCGAGGTTGTACTTCAGGGTGACGACCTTGTCGGCGCCGTACAGCTCCTTGGCCTTCGCCTCGGTGATACCGACGGAAGCGACCTCGGGGTGGCAGTACGTGACGCGCGGCACGCCGTCGTAGTCGACCGGCACGGGGTTCTGCCCGGCCAGACGCTCCGCTACCAGGATGCCCTCGGCGAAGCCGACGTGCGCGAGCTGGAGGGTCGGGACGAGGTCACCGACGGCCGAGATGGTCGGCACGTTGGTGCGCATGTACTCGTCGACGAGGACGTAGCCGCGGTCCATGGCGACCCCGGCCTCCTCGTAGCCCAGGCCCTGGGAGACCGGGCCGCGGCCGACGGCGACGAGCAGCAGCTCGGCCTCGAAGGTCTTGCCGTTCTCCAGGGAGACCTTCACACCGTCGGCGGTGTACTCGACGCCGGAGAAGCGGGAGCCGAGGGCGAAGTTGATGCCGCGCTTGCGGAAGGCGCGCTCCAGCAGCTTGGAGCTGTTCTCGTCCTCGACCGGGACGAGGTGCGGCAGCGCCTCGACGATGGTGATGTCGACGCCGAAGGACTTCCACGCGGAGGCGAACTCGACGCCGATGACGCCGCCGCCCAGCACGATGGCGGACTTCGGGACGCGGTCCAGGACCAGCGCGTGGTCCGAGGAGATGACGCGGTCGCCGTCGATGGTCAGGCCCGGCAGCGACTTCGGCACGGAGCCGGTGGCCAGCAGGACGTGGCGGCCGGTGATGCGCTGGCCGTTGACGTCGACGGAGGTGGGGGAGGACAGGCGGCCCTCACCGGTGATGTAGGTGACCTTGCGGGAGGCGACCAGACCCTGGAGGCCCTTGTACAGGCCCGAGATCACGTCGTCCTTGTACTTGTGGACGCCCGCGATGTCGATGCCCTCCAGGGAGGCCTTGACACCGAACTGCTCGGCCTCGCGAGCCTGGTCGGCGATCTCACCGGCGTGCAGCAGAGCCTTGGTGGGGATGCAGCCGCGGTGGAGGCAGGTGCCGCCCAGCTTGTCCTTCTCGATCAGGGCGACGTCGAGACCCAGCTGGGCTCCACGCAGGGCGGCGGCGTAACCACCGCTACCGCCTCCGAGGATCACTAGGTCGAAAACGGTGCTGGCGTCGTTCGCCACGTCACGTCCTCCATGCATGGTGCGCCGTCCGGTCGTCGGTGACCGGGCGGCGGCTGTCGTACGGCCGCTTTAGCTTCGGCCCTGTGATGGGTGGGCCCTGTCCTGCCGGGACAACATCTTCGCACTTGTTGACGGAGGGCGGGACGCCGGGCCGGGGCTGAGTGACGACTGATGCGTCACCTTCGGGGGTTACCAGTGCGTAGAAATGTGAGTTTTCGCCCCCAGCGAACACTCGCCGGGATCCGCCGGGAGGGAACGCGACGCGGCCCCGGGACATTCCCGGGGCCGCGTCGCCGGTGCCCCAGGGCCTCAGCCGAGGTCGCCGTCGGCGGTGCGCTCCGCCAGCCGGACCAGGGTGCGGACGGCCGAGCCGGTGCCGCCCTTCGGGGTGTAGCCGTACGGGGCCTTCTCCCAGAAGGCCGGGCCCGCGATGTCCAGGTGGGCCCAGGTGATGCCCTCGCCCACGAACTCCTTCAGGAACAGGCCGGCCACCAGGCCGCCGCCCATGCGGTCGCCCATGTTGGCCATGTCGGCGATCGAGGAGTCCATGGACTTGCGGAGCTCGGCGGGGAGCGGCATCGGCCACGCCTGCTCGCCGACCTCCTCGGCGATCTCGTGGATCGCGGCGCGGAAGGCGTCGTCGTTGGCCATGACGCCGAAGGTGCGCTCGCCGAGCGCCAGGACCATGGCGCCGGTGAGGGTGGCGACGTCCACGATCGCGTCCGGGTTCTCCTCGGAGGCGCGGGTCAGGGCGTCGGCCAGCACCAGGCGGCCCTCGGCGTCGGTGTTCAGCACCTCGACGGTCTTGCCGCTGTACATCTTCAGCACATCGCCCGGACGGGTGGCGGTGCCGGAGGGCATGTTCTCCGCGAGGGCCAGCCAGCCCGTGACGTTGACCCGGAGACCGAGCTTGGCGACGGCCACGACCGCGGCGAACACGGCGGCGGCACCGCTCATGTCGCACTTCATGGTCTCGTTGTGGCCGGCCGGCTTCAGGGAGATGCCGCCCGAGTCGTAGGTGATGCCCTTGCCGACCAGGGCGAGGGTCTTCTCCGCCTTCGGGTGGGTGTAGCCGATGCGGACCAGGCGGGGCGGGTTGGCCGAGCCCTGGCCGACGCCCATGATGCCGCCGTAGCCGCCCTTGAGCAGCGCCTTCTCGTCCAGCACCTCGACCTTGAGACCGTGCTCCTTGGCGGCGGTCTGGGCCTCGGTGGCGAAGCTCTTGGGGAAGAGGTCGTTGGACGGGATGTTGATCAGGTCGCGGGCGCGGTTGACCTCGCCGGCCACGGCGGCGGCCCGCTCGACGGCGGCCTTGAAGGCCTTGTCGCGGGGCTTGCCGCCCAGGATGGCGGCCTCGGCCAGCGGTGCGTTCCGGTCGGCCTTGGCGGCCTCCTTCTTGCCGTCCGAGCCCCGGTACGACGTGAAGGAGTACGCGCCCAGGATGGCGCCCTCGCCGATGGCGGCGACGGACTCGGCGTCCTCGACGGGCAGGGCGAAGGCGGCCTTCTTGACGCCGGCCAGCGCGCGGGCGGCGGTGCCGGCCGCGCGGCGCAGCGCCTCCTCGGCGAAGCTCTCGTCCTTGGCAGGCAGTTCGCCGAGGCCGACCGCCAGCACGACCGGGGCCTTCAGGCCGGAGGGGGCGGGCAGCTTGGTGGCCTCGCCCTCGCCGCCGGAGGCGCCGAGGGTCTCCAGGACGGCGGCCAGCTTGCCGTCGAACGCCTGGTCCACGGCTTCGGCGCCGGGCGCGACGACGGGGCCCTTGGGGCCCTTCGCCACACCGACGACAACGGCGTCCGCGCGCAGCGTCGCCGCACTGGAAGTGCTGAGAGTCAGAGCAGTCACGGTGGTGGGTGTCCCTACTTCCGTTGAATTCTCGGCCGATAGTGGTGGGCCGGCCGCACCCAGTGATCGTATGCGCCGTGCACGGAACGTCCGGGCCCGGGCCGCCCGGCACGCGAGAGCGTATCCCCGGTGGTCACGCCCGGCCCAGGGCCAGGACGAGCAGGGCCGCCGTCGCGGCGGTCTCCGCGAGCGCCCCGAACACATCGCCGGTGACCCCGCCGAACCGCCGCCGGCAGTGCCGCAGCAGTGCCTCGCCCGAGGCCAGGGCGAGGAGGACGGCCAGGGCGCAGCGCGCCGCGTCGTACGGGCCGAGGAGCGCGCCCGCCCCGGCCGCGGCGGCGGTGACAGCGGCGGCCGTCGCCCAGGCGGCCGTCCGGGGGACGGCGCCCGCCACGGCGGCGCCCAGCCCCTCCGGGCGCGCGGCGGGTACGCCCGCGCGGGAGGCGAGGGTGAGGGCGCAGCGGGCCGCCAGGGCCGCCGTCACCGCCGCGAGGGCGCCGCGGGCCGGGTCCGCCTGGAACGCCCGGGCAAGGGCGGCGGTCTGGCCGAGGAGGGCCAGCAGCAGGGTGATGACGCCGAACGGGCCGATGTCCGACTGCTTCATGATCCGCAGGGCTTCGGGGGCGGGTCTGCCGCTGCCCAGTCCGTCGGCGACGTCGGCGAGCCCGTCCAGGTGGAGTCCGCGGGTGAGCGCCGCCGGGACGGCGACGGCGGCCACGGCCGCGAGCAGCGGGCCGCCGCCCAGCCACAGGAGCGCCAGGCCGGTGGCGGCGGCGCAGCCGCCGACGGCCAGCCCGGCCAGTGGTGCCGCCAGCATGCCGCCGCGGGCGGCGGCGCGGTCCCAGCGGGTGAGGCGCACGGGGAGGGCGGTGAGGGTGCCGAAGGCGAAGCGCAGGGCGTCCCCGGCGGTGGCGCGGGTGGAGGTCGTGTCGGTCATCGCGGGCAGGGTATCCGGCCCACGTCGGCAGTATTTTTGCCTGGAGGCCTGGTCAAGGCGGGTGCGGGAGCGGAGAGTCCGATGGGTCACTGGCTGGCACGCAACATCGTCGAGCCGGGCAAGCTGCCGCTGTTGCTGGCGCTCGGGGCGTTCGTCCTGACGTTCCTGGTCACCCGGGTCATCACCCGGCTGATCCGGGCGGGCCGGGGCCCGTTCCGCAATATCCGTCCGGGCGGGCTGCACGTCCACCATGTGGTGCCGGGTGTGGTGCTCATGGTGGTCGGGGGATTCGCGGCGGTCGCGGAGGGCCGGCACGGCTTCGGGGCGGCGGTCGCGGCGGTGCTCTTCGGCATGGGCGCGGGGCTGGTGCTGGACGAGTTCGCGCTGATCCTGCATCTGGACGACGTGTACTGGACCGAGCAGGGCCGCAAGAGCGTGGAGATCGTGGTGCTGACGGCCGCTCTGGTGGCGCTGGTGCTCGCCGGTTTCTCCCCGTTCGGGGTGAACGAGCTGACCCCCGACGAGCTCCAGAACCGCACCATCGTGGTGACCAACACCCTGGTCAACTTTCTGCTGGCGCTGGTCTCCCTGGCCAAGGGCAAGCCCCGGCTCGCCCTGATCGGCGCGGTGGTGCCGCTGGTGGCGATCGTGGGCGCGGTACGGCTGGCCCGGCCGGGCTCGCCCTGGGCCCGGCGCTTCTACCGCCGGCGGCCCCGGGCCCGTCGCCGGGCCCGGGTGCGGGCCTACCGGCACGACGCGCGCTGGGCGGCCGTGCGCATCAGGATTCACGACCTCCTGGCGGGCGCGCCGGATCGCTGAGCGCGCTCCCGACGGACGCGCCGGGCCGCCGGTCGCGCTCGCGGTGGGCGTCCCGGCGGGGCTTGCGCCGCCGGCGCAGCTCGTCCACGGCGCACACGGCCAGGATCGCCGTCATGGCGGCGATGTGCTCCTTGCCCGCGAGGTTGGGCTTGACGATCACCTCGCCCGCCATGGCCGCCACCACCAGTCCGCAGGTGAACCAGGCCCGGTAGCGCCAGGAGACGTAGATCGCCAGGCCCACGACGGCCGCCGAGGGGCCGGTGTCGATGACCTTGGCGGCCTCCGGCGGCAGCCCCAGCGGCGAGCCGGGGCCGAGGGCGACGCCCAGCCGGGCGTACATCGTCCCCGCGAGGGTGGCGATGTAGGCCACGGTCAGGGTGCGCCATTTGCCCAGGCACGCCTCGGCCAGGCCGAAGACGATCAGGATCTGGGCCAGCGCTCCCCACACCGGGAGGTCCAGCGCGGGCACGAACAGCGACAGGGGAGTGCGCAGCAGCGCGACCCACCAGGTCAGCTGGGCCTGGACGGAGCCGAGCCGCTGCACGGGCTCGTAGCCCCAGGACTGGTTCTGGATCACCTGGAAGACCGCCGTGAGGGCGACGGCCGTGAGCGTCATCGGGACGGCCGCGAGCCGCTTACGGGCGAACGTCCCCCGTACGGCCGCGTACAGCGGGCCCCATTCGGTGCGCGCGGCGCGGAGCAGCGCCGCGCGGGTCATCGCCGGCTCTCCAGGTGTTTGCGGTTGAGCCACTTGGGCAGGCCGGGCGCCTCCAGGAAGCCCTCGGCCCGGCCGGCGGCCACGCCGATCCGCAGCAGGTCACTGCTCTTCTCGAACAGCATGAAACGAGGCTCCCAGATGGGGCGGTATTTCGCATTTGCTCGGTAGAGCGACTCGATCTGCCACCAGCGGGAGAAGAAGCTCAGCAGCGAGCGCCACATCCGCAGCACCGGGCCGGCGCCGAGCCGTGAGCCCCGTTCGAAGACGGACCGGAACATCGCGAAGTTCAGCGACACCTGGGTGACGCCGAGCTCCTTCGCCCGCTGGAGCAGTTCGATGACCATGAACTCCATCAGGCCGTTCTCGGAGTCCCGGTCACGGCGCATCAGGTCCAGCGACAGGCCCTTGGGGCCCCAGGGCACAAAGCTCAGCACGGCGCGCAGCTCGCCGTCGCCGTCATGGCACTCCAGCATCACGCAGCGGCCGTCGCCGGGGTCGCCGAGGCGGCCCAGCGCCATGGAGAAGCCGCGTTCGGTCGCGCCGTCGCGCCAGTCGTCGGCGCGGCGCAGCAGGGTGGCCATCTCCTCGTCGGGGATGTCCTCGTGGCGCCGGACGGTGACGGTGTATCCGGCGCGCTTGACGCGGTTGTACGCCTGGCGGACGGTGCGCATGGCCCGGCCTTCGAGGGTGAACTCGGCGGTGTCGACGATCGCCTCGTCGCCGAGTTCCAGGGCGTTCAGGCCGTGCCGGGCGTAGATCGTGCCGCCCTCCTCGCTCGCGCCCATCACGGCGGGGATCCAGCCGTGCTCGCGGGCCTCGGCGAGCCAGGGCTCGATGGCGCCGGGCCAGGCCTCGGGGTCGCCGATGGGGTCGCCGGAGGCCAGCGAGACGCCGCCGATGGCGCGGTAGGTGACGGCGGCCTTGCCGGAGGGGGACCAGATGACGCTCTTCTCGCGGCGCAGCGCGAAGTAGCCCAGGGAGTCGCGGTCGCCCCACCGGCCGAGGAGCTCGCGCAGCCGCGACTCGTCCTCGGAGGTGAGCGGGTCGGCGGCGCGGCGGGAGCGGAAGGCCGCGAACGCCACGACGACCAGCAGGGCCGCGCTCATCACGTTGATGGTGACGTCGACCCAGCCGGGGGTGGCGATGCCCGCGTAGCGGGAGTCGTCGGCGGCGATGGAGATCAGCCGCATCACGCCGTAGTGCCAGCGGTCCAGGAAGGTGGAGCGCTGCTCGTCCGTGGACTCGTTGGTGATCGTCACCAGCCCGGCCGCCAGCAGCGAGGCGACCAGCAGGCCCACCGCCGCGACGGCGCTGGCCAGTTTGGGGTTGGAGCGGTCGCCCTTGGCGTAGAACTCCCGGCGGCCCACCACCAGGGCGAGCGTGAACAGGGCGGTGACGATCAGGGAGAACCAGTTCAGCGGGTGCCGGCGGAACTCCGGGAAGAACATCACGAACGCCAGGACCAGCAGGAGCAGCCCGGCCAGCACCAGGTTGAGGATCCACGCCGCCCGCTTGCGCCGGCGCATGGTGATCGCCATGAACAGCGACACCACCGCAGCTGAGAAGCCCGCCGTCAGCAGGTAGGGCGTGAAGAACTCGTCGACGTTGTGCCTGCGGATGTCGGCGCCGAAGGACACCCAGACCGCGCCGAGCAGGTTGACGAACGTAACGGCGCGCAGGTACCAGACGGCGAAGCCGGCGGCTCGTCGCCGCCGCACCGCGCCTCGGTCGCTGTGGACGCCCTCATCCGGAGTCAAGCGGACTTCTCCCATGAAAAGTGAGCATATGGGGCACCTTCTGCGGGGAATTCCGTGCGCTCACCATGATCCGCCGGCCTGTCACGGCCGGCGTCAGGAGCGCTCGGGAAGCTCCGCCGCCAGGGCCGCGGCCGCCTGCACCAATGGCAGGGCGAGCAGCGCCCCTGTCCCCTCGCCCACAGTGACGCCCTGATCGAGGAGAGGGTTGAGCGCCATCCGCTCCAGCGCCTTCGTCTGCGCCGGGTCACCACCGGTCTGACCCGCCAGCCACCAGTCCGGCGCCCGGAAGGCCACCCGCTGGCCCACCAGCGCGCACGCGGCGGAGACCACACCGTCGAGGATCACCGGCGTCCGGCGCACCGCGCTCTGGAGCAGGAACCCGGTCATCGCGGCCAGGTCCGCGCCGCCCGTCGCGGCCAGCAGCGCCAGCTGGTCGCCCAGCACCGGGCGGGCCCGGCGCAGCGCGTCCCGGATCGCGGCGCACTTGCGCATCCAGGCCAGGTCGTCGATGCCGAAGCCGCCCCGGCCGGTCACCACGGACGCGTCCGTGCCGCACAGCGCCCCGATCAGGGCACCCGCCGCCGTGGTGCCGCCCACGCTCAGATCGCCCAGGACGACCAGGTCGGTGCCGGAGTCGGCCTCCTCGTCGGCCAGCGCCATGCCCGTACGGAACGCCCGCTCGGCCTCCTCGGCGGTCAGCGCGTCCTCGGTGTCGATCCGGCCCGCGCCGCGCCGCACCCGGTGCCGGGTGACCTCCTCGGGCAGTTCCTCCGGGTCGCAGTCCACCGACATGTCGATCACGCGCAGCCCCACGCCGAAGCGGCGGGCCAGGATCGCGACGCTGTTCGTGCCGTCGAGGGTCGCCCGGACGAGCTCGGCCGCCCCGCCCTTCGGCCCGCCCGACACACCCAGGGACGCGACCCCGTGGTCGCCCGCGAACAGCAGCGCCCTGGGCCGCTCGACCGGCTTCACCGGCACCGCGCCCTGGGCGGCGGCGAGCCACTCGCCCAGCTCGTCCAGCCGCCCCAGCGCGCCGGGCCGGGGGCCGAGGCGCGCCCGCCGCGCCTCGGCGTCGCGCCGGGCGGCGGAGTCGGGGCGCTCGATCAGCGTGGCGAACTCATCCAGATTCAGACCGCTCATCCGCGACACACTACCGTTCCTGTGCAAGTTGGCCAGTGCCGTCCAACTTGCCCTATTCCAGGCGTCACTGGGCCGGTGTCCCGACGGGGTCGCCGTCGCCGGCCCCGTCGCAGGTCAGCCCGCCCCCGGCCGGACCAGCCCCGACTCGTACGCGACGACCACGAGCTGCGCCCGGTCGCGCGCGCCGAGCTTGGCCATCGCCCGGTTGACGTGCGTCTTGACCGTCAGGGGACTGACCGCCAGCCGTCCCCCGATCTCCTCGTTGGACAGCCCTCCGGCCACATGCGTCAGCACCTCCCGCTCACGGCCGGTCAGCGCCGCCAGCCGGTCGGCGTGCTCCGCGAGGGGAGCGGCGAGGCTCTCGCCCTGCGCCAGGAACGTCGCGATCAGACCCTTCGTCGCCGCGGGCGACAGCAGCGCCTCGCCCGCCGCCGCGATCCTGATCGCCGCCAGCAGCTCGTCGGGCTCCGCGCCCTTGCCGAGGAACCCGGACGCGCCCGCGCGCAGCGACTCCACCACGTACTCGTCGACCTCGAACGTCGTCAGCATCACCACCCGCACGGCCGCCAGCGCCGGGTCGGAGCAGATCGCCCGGGTCGCGGCCAGACCGTCCGTGCCCGGCATCCGGATGTCCATCAGGACCACGTCGGGCGTGTGTACGCGGGCGAGCTCCACCGCCCGCTCACCGTCCGCCGCCTCGCCCACCACCCGCATATCCGGCTCGGAGTCCAGCAGCACCCGGAACGCGCTGCGCAACAGCGCCTGGTCGTCGGCCAGGAGAACCGTGATCGGATCGCTCATGCGCTCACCCTAGGGGCGGGCGTTCCCGGGCCCGGGAGGGGCAGCACCGCGCACACCCGGAAGCCCGGCGTCCCCGGCCCGCGCGGGCCCGCCGCGCAGCTGCCGCCCAGCGCGACGGCCCGCTCCCGCATGCCGAGCAGCCCGTGCCCGCCCGCGCTTTCCTTCTTGTCGGCGGGTTTGTCGGTGGGTTTGTCGGTGGGGTTGTCGGCGGGCGGGGGCGGCTTCCCGCCGTCGTCCACCACCGTCAGCTCCAGGGCGTAGGAGCCGCGGCGCAGCGTGACCTCGGCCCGCGCGCCGGGGCCCGCGTGCTTGTGCACATTGGTCAGCGCCTCCTGGAGGACCCGATAGGCCGTCAGATCGACCGCCCCCGGCAGCGCCCCCACGACGGCCGCCGCCGCGTCCGCCCCCGTGGCGGGCGCGCCGGGCGGCGCGGGGAAGGTCACGACGTCGACGGACAGGCCCACCCGGACGAAGCCCTCGACGAGCCGCCCGAGGTCGCCGAGGCCCGGCGCGGGCTCGGTCGGGGCCGCCGGGTCGCCGTACTGCCGCAGCAGGCCGACGGTCGCCCGGAGCTCGGCGAGGGCCGAGCGGCCGGCCTCCCGGACATGCGCGAGGGCCTGTTTGGCCTGCTCGGGGCGGCTGTCCATGATGTGCGAGGCCACGCCCGCCTGGACGTTGACGAGCGCGATGTGATGGGCGACGACGTCGTGGAGCTCACGGGCGATGCGCAGCCGCTCCTCGGCCACCCGGCGGCGGGCCTCCTCCTCACGGGTGCGCTCCGCGCGTTCGGCCCGCTCCTCGATGGCCGCGACGAAGGCCCGGCGGCTGCGGACGGCGTCCCCCGCCGCGCCCGCCAGCCCGGTCCACGCCATGAGGCCGAAGTTCTCCTGGGCGTACCAGGGCGGGGCGCCCAGGAGCATCACCACGCCGGTGAGCGCGGTGACGGTGGTGACGACGGTCCGCAGCGCGGCGGGGCGCTCGCTGCGGACGGCCAGCGTGTAGAGCGCGACAGCGGCGCTCATGGCGATCGTGGTGCGCGGGGGCCCGTCACCGCCGGTGAACACCACGGCCACGACCGTCAGCGCGCACGTCACCGCGAGGACGCCACGGGGCGCCCGGCGGCGGAGCACCAGCGCGCCGCAGGCGGCGGCGGACAGCAGGAAGAAGACGGCGCCCGGCGGATGCCGCTCGGCGCGCGGCGCCAGGAACGCGCCCACGACGACGAGGCATAAGACGAGGCAGGAGAGGAGGGTGTCGGCGGCGAGCGGATGGCCGCTCAGCCAGCGGCGCGGACGGGCGAGGCCCGTGGCGGCGAGGGAGTTCATCGCGATCCCATCGGGGCCGTCGCGGAATGCGGTGGGAAAAAGGTGGGAAAAAGATGTGCGGAGACCGGCCGCGCCCCCGTCCCCGGAAGGGAACGAGGGCGCGAAGGCATGCCGGAATGCCGTGGTGGCGCGCTGCCCGGCGGGGGCCGGTGGGCTCAGCCGGGGATCAGGCCGTCGTCGCTGAGCATCTGCCGGACCTCGTCGAGCGAGGCGTCGGGCGCGGGCAGGATCAGCTCGGAGGGCTCCAGCGAGTCGTCGGGCAGCGGAGTGCCCAGCCGGCGCACGGCGTCGAGCAGAGCCCCCAGCGTGCGCCGGAAGCCCTCCTCGTCACCGCTCTCCATCTCGCCGAGCAGCTCGTCGTCCAGGCTGTTGAGCTCGGCGAAGTGGCTGTCGGCCAGCCTCACCTGGCCCTCCCCCATGATCCGTACGATCATGACGGTTTCTCCCTTGCTCGGGTCGGCTCCCGCTCGGAGTGGCTCAGCTCTTGTCGAAGCGCGGCCGGTCCTGGGGCTGGGCCTGCCGCTCCTGCCCCGGCGCCCCGCCCTCGATGGCCGGCTTGGCGGCCGTGCCGCCGGCCAGCTCGGCCTTCATCCGCTGAAGCTCGATCTCGACGTCCGAACCGCTCGAGAGCCGGTCCAGCTCGGCGGTGATGTCGTCCTTGGCCATGCCGGTCGGGTCGTCGAGCGCGCCCGAGGCCAGCAGCTCGTCGATGGCGCCCGCGCGGGCCTGGAGCTGCGCGGTCTTGTCCTCGGCCCGCTGGATGGCCAGGCCGACGTCGCCCATCTCCTCGGAGATGCCGGAGAACGCCTCGCCGATCCGGGTCTGGGCCTGGGCGGCCGTGTAGGTCGCCTTGATGGTCTCCTTCTTCGTCCGGAAGGCGTCCACCTTGGCCTGGAGGCGCTGGGAGGCGAGCGTGAGCTTCTCCTCCTCGCCCTGGAGCGTCCGGTGCTGCGTCTCCAGATCGCTGACCTGCTGCTGAAGCGCGGCCCGGCGGGTCAGCGCCTCACGCGCCAGATCCTCCCGGCCGAGCGCCAGGGCCTTGCGGCCCTGCTCCTCCAGCTTTCCGGACTGGCTCTGGAGCTGGTTGAGCTGGAGCTCCAGGCGCTTGCGGGACGTGGCCACGTCGGCAACGCCGCGCCGCACCTTCTGAAGCAGCTCAAGCTGCTTCTGGTACGAGTAATCGAGGGTCTCGCGCGGATCCTCGGCCCGGTCCAGGGCCTTGTTGGCCTTCGCGCGGAAGATCATCCCCATACGCTTCATGACACCGCTCATGGGCCTCGCGCGCCCCCTTCTGACCGACCTTGGCTCGGGCTTAGGCTCCGGCACATCTTTCAGAACCCACAGTACGGGCCCCGCTTCCATTACCGCACTGTCCGGGCCCGGATGCGCTCCTCCTCCAGGACGATCAGGACCGCGCGGCCTCACGCGCAAGGAGGAGTGGAAAACCCGGGGGAGGGGAGGCGCGAGCGCCGGGGCGCACGCCGGTCGTTGCCGGATCGTGCCCGGCCGGACCGCGATCAGGGGCCGGAAGCCCGTACCCTTGGGTCCCGTGTTCCGAAGCCGTTCGAAAGCGCAGGCCGCGTCCCCCGAGGTGACCGCGGACCAGCCCAAGCAGCCCCGTGACCCGCAGGCGCCCAAGGGCCGCCCCACGCCCAAGCGCAGCGAGGCCAACTCCCAGCGCCGCACCCTGGCCTCGACCCCGGCCAACCGCAAGGAGGCCTCCAAGCGCGCCCGCGAAGCGCGCCGCGTGGACATGGCCAAGCAGCGCGAGGCCCTGGCCAGCGGTGACGAGCGCTATCTGCCCGCCCGCGACAAGGGCCCGATCCGCTCCTACGTCCGCGACTTCGTCGACGCGCGCTACTCCGTCGCCGAGTTCTTCCTGCCGCTGGCCGTGCTCATCCTCGTACTGAGCATGATCAACCGCGGCGCCTTCCAGGCGTACGTCCTGCTCGCGTGGCTGGTGGTGATCCTCCTGATCGTCATCAACTCCGCGATCACGGGCATCACCCTCAAGCGCGCCCTCAAGCAGCGCTTCCCCGACGAGAACCTGCGCGGAGCCGTCCCCTACGGCCTGATGCGCACCCTCCAGATGCGCCGGCTGCGCCTGCCCAAGCCCAAGGTCAAGCGCGGGGAGAAGCGCTGAGCGCCTTCACATCGGGCTTCGGGGGCGGCGCCGCGGCATGGCGCGGCGGGCTCGGGGGGTTGCGGAACACCGTTCGTCAGGAACTGGTCGCCCGCCAGATCGACGAGCAGATAGCCGGCCGGTTCCCGGTCGGCCGGCGGCTGCGCGTCCTCGACGTCGGCCTCGGCCAGGGCACCCAGGCGCTGCGCCTGGCCCGTGCCGGCCATGAGGTCACCGGCCTGGAACCGGACCCCGAGATGATCGCCGCGGCCCGCGCGGCGCTGGCGGCCGAGCCCGAGGGCATCCGGGAACGGGTGCGGCTGATCGAGGGCGACGGCCGGGACACGGGCGCCCACTTCCTGCCGGGCGCCTTCGACGTCGTGCTCTGCCACGGCGTCCTGATGTACGTACCGGAGCCGGACCCGCTGCTCGCGGGGCTGGCCCGGGTGCTCGCCCCCGGCGGGCTGCTCTCCCTGCTCGTCCGCAACGCGGACGCGCTGGCGATGCGGCCGGGGCTCTCCGGTGACTTCGCCACGGCGCTGGCGGCGTTCGACTCGCCCGCCTACACCAACCGCCTCGGCCTGGAGGTCCGCGCGGACCGCCGGGAGACGCTGACGGCGACGCTGGCGGGGATCGGGACGCCGCTGCGGGCCTGGTACGGGGTGCGGGTCTTCTCCGACCTGGCGGAGGACGGGGCCGCCGCGCCGGCGGACCTGGACCGGCTCCTGGCCGCAGAGGAACGGGCCGGCCGTACGGACCCGTATCGCGGGGTGGCGGCGCTGCTGCACCTGTGCGGGGTGCGGGGCGGCTGAGGTTTCCGGGGGCTTCGCCCCCGGACCCCCGAATTCGTCAGCTGTCCGCCGCCGCGTGGAGGCTCATCGGCGACGCGTAGATCTCCGTGTCGTCCTCGAAGAGCCGCACCTGGTCCACGCCGCCGTCCAGCAGGGCGCGCCACACCTCGCCGACCCAGGACTCCGCGTCCCCCTGCGTCGTGAACTCCTCCGGCTCCACCGCCGGCACCGTCTCCGTCCCGTCGGCCTTCTCGAACCGCCACGTCCACGCCATGTCCGCCTCCTGGGGGATCGGGAACCTCTGCGGTCACAGCCTAACGGTCACCGGTGACGCGGAGTAGTGATGGATCGCGCCGAGCCCGTCGACGCGAGACGATCAGGGGGTGGAACTGACTCTCCTCGGCACCGGGGCCCCCGAGGGCCTGCCGCGCCCCGACTGTCCGTGTGCCGCCTGCGCCTGTGCCGTGGGCGACGAGGCGCGGGCCGCCACGTCCCTGCTCGTCGACGGCGCGCTGCTGCTGGACCTCACCCCCGGGCCCGCCTTTGCCGCCGCCCGCGCGGGGCGGTCGATCGCCGGGGTGCGCCAGGTGCTGCTCTCCCACCCGCACGACGGCCCGGCCGTGGAGTTCCCGGCGGGGCTGCCCGCCCCGGTGCGGGTGCCGGACGGGCGCGAGCTGTCGGTGATCAGCGGGCACCGGGTCCGGGCAATGGCGCTGGACGCGCCGGGCACGGGGTACGAGGTGACGGCGCCGGACGGCGAGCGGCTGCTCTATCTGCCGCCGGGCGCCGGGCCGGCCGGGCTGTCGCAGGCCCCGCGCCCGGGCCCGTACGGGATGGTGCTGCTCGACGTGCTCGGGCGGCCCGACGCGCTGGCCCGGCTGCGGGAGACGGGCGCGGCGGGTTCGACGACCGACGTCATCGGCGTGCACCTGGACCATGACGTACCGCCGGGCCGGGAGCTCCACCGCCGGCTGGCGGCGGCGGGGGCGCGCACCGTGCCGGACGGCACCACGCTCGTCGTCGGCGACTACCACGCCGTACCGGATCTGCCCCGGCGGACGCTCGTCGTGGGCGGCGCCCGGTCGGGGAAGTCCGTGGAGGCGGAGCGGCGGCTGGAGTCCTTCCCCGAGGTCCTCTACGTGGCCACGAGCGGCACCCGCGAGGACGACCGGGACTGGGCGGCGCGCGTCGCCCACCACCGCGAGCGCCGGCCGGGCTCCTGGCGCACGGCCGAGACCTGCGATCTCGTGCCGCTGCTGGCCGCCGACGGCCCCCCGATGCTGATCGACTGCCTGGCGCTGTGGCTGACCGACGCGATGGACTCCGTCGGCGCGTGGGACGACGAGAAGTGGGCGAACGGCGGTGCGGAGGCCCTGGCCGGGCGGATGGCGGAACTGGTCGCCGCGATACGGGCCACCCGGCGGACGGTGGTGCTGGTCAGCAATGAGGTGGGTTCGGGCGTGGTGCCGGCGACGGCGTCGGGGCGGCGCTTCCGCGACGAGCTCGGCCGGCTGAACGCGGCGGTCGGCGACGAGTGCGAGCACGTGCTGCTGGTGGTGTCGGGGCAGGCGCTGCCCCTGCGGTGACAGCGGAACGGCCCCGCGCCTTCCCGGAAGGTGCGGGGCCGTCCTCGAACCGGCGTCTTCGAACCGGCGTCGGCTACGGCAGCGCCAGCATCCGCTCCAGCGCCAGCTTCGAGTAGCGGGCGACCTCGGGGTCGACCTGGATGCGGTTGACGAGCTTGCCCTCCGCGAGGGACTCCAGGGCCCACACCAGGTGCGGCAGGTCGATCCGGTTCATGGTCGAGCAGAAGCAGACCGTCTTGTCGAGGAAGACGATCTCCTTGCCCTCGCTGGCGAAACGGTTCGCCAGACGGCGGACCAGGTTCAGCTCGGTGCCGATGGCCCACTTGGAGCCGGCCGGGGCGGCCTCCAGCGTCTTGATGATGTACTCCGTCGAACCGACGTAGTCGGCGGCGGCCACGACCTCGTGCTTGCACTCGGGGTGCACCAGCACGTTGACGCCCGGGATGCGCTCGCGCACGTCGTTGACCGAGTCGAGGGAGAAGCGGCCGTGCACCGAGCAGTGCCCGCGCCACAGGATCATCTTCGCGGCGCGCAGCTCCTCGGCGGTCAGCCCGCCGTTCGGGCGGTGCGGGTTGTAGACGACGCAGTCCTCCAGCGACATGCCCATGTCGCGGACGGCGGTGTTGCGGCCCAGGTGCTGGTCGGGCAGGAAGAGGACCTTCTCGCCCTGCTCGAAGGCCCAGGTCAGGGCGCGCTCGGCGTTGGAGGAGGTGCAGATCGTGCCGCCGTGCTCACCGGTGAAGGCCTTGATGTCGGCGGAGGAGTTCATATACGAGACCGGGACGGTCACCTCGGCGATGCCGGCCTCGGTCAGCACGTCCCAGCACTCGGCGACCTGCTCGGCGGTGGCCATGTCGGCCATCGAGCAGCCCGCGGCCAGGTCCGGCAGGACGACCTGCTGGTCGTCGCCGGTCAGGATGTCCGCGGACTCGGCCATGAAGTGCACACCGCAGAAGACGATGTACTCGGCGTCGGGCCGGGCGGCCGCGTCGCGCGCGAGCTTGAAGGAGTCACCGGTGACATCCGCGAACTCGATGACCTCGTCGCGCTGGTAGTGGTGGCCGAGGACGAAGACCTTGTCCCCGAGCTTCGCCTTGGCCGCGCGGGCGCGCTCCACCAGGTCCGGGTCGGACGCCGCCGGCAGATCGCCGGGGCACTCCACACCGCGCTCGCTCCGCGGGTCGGACTCCCGCCCGAGCAGCAGGAGGGCGAGGGGGGTGGGCTGGACATCCAAGGGCTGGGCGGTGGTCACGACACGCACCCTTTCTGTTCTGCGGACTGGCGCGGGCGGACCTCCCGCCGAGCCTTGTCGTCAATTTGACGCTATCTATCATAACCCGTTCACGTCACTTTGACGATGGCCATCGCGTCGATGTGACGCATTCCCGTTCGGTCGACCGGTGTGCGAGCATGAAAGGCGGACATCACAGTCCACGCCCGGAATGAATCCGGGAACTCGGCGGTTGCTGGCGAGAGCAAGCAGTCCGCACCCGTACCGAACGACCCGGGAGTGAAGCAGATGTCCGTTCAGGACGAGAAGACCACGGTGAGCGACGGCATTCTCCTGTCCGACGCCGCTGCCGCGAAGGTCAAGACCCTGCTGGAGCAGGAGGGCCGCGACGACCTCGCCCTGCGCGTCGCCGTCCAGCCGGGCGGTTGCTCCGGTCTGCGCTACCAGCTCTTCTTCGACGAGCGCTCGCTCGACGGCGACGTCGTCAAGGACTTCGACGGTGTGAAGGTCGTCACCGACCGCATGAGCGCCCCGTACCTGGGCGGCGCCTCCATCGACTTCGTCGACACCATCGAGAAGCAGGGCTTCACGATCGACAACCCCAACGCCACCGGCTCCTGCGCCTGCGGCGACTCCTTCAGCTAGGACTTGCCGCGAAGGGCGGCACCCCCACCGGGGGGTGCCGCCCTTCGCCGTTCCCGCGCGCGCAGCCTCCGCCGCGCCTACTTCTGCTGCTGCTCCCGCACGCTCTCGCCCGTCCCCAGGTCCACGACCTTGCGGTCGTCCAGCGGCTTGTCCAGCGCCACCGTCGTGTCGAAGCGCTTGAGCATCATCACGCAGTACCGGCCCGGCTCCTTCTCCCTGCCCGTGACCTTCACCGTCACCGCCGCCCCGGACTCCTCCTTCGCCGCCGTGTAGTCGCTGCACACCCCGCCCCAGAAGTGCAGGACCAGCTTCCTGCCGCCATCGGTCGCGGTGTACGACTCCACGCGCATCACCCCGGACTTCGCCGGGCCGGACCCCGGCGTCCCGCCCGGGCCGCCCGTCGGGGGAGTGCTCGGCCGGGCGATGAACCTCGGGTCCACGGCCGGCTGGGCGAGCGTGACCGTGTCACCCTTGCCGCCGCCCGGCAGATCGGCCGTGAACAGCCACGAGGGCACCAGCGCCGGGCGTCCGCCGACGTACTGCGCGGACAGCCCCGCCACCGCGCCGCGCACGGTGACCGTCGCGGGCCCGGACGGCTTCCCCTCGCAGGGCGCCACGGCGTCGTCCTTGTACGGCACCGGCGTCGCGCAGCCGCCGACGGCCGGAGTGCCCGGCGCCGGAACCTTGTTGAGCTCGTCCAGCGCCCGGTCCGCGGTCACCAGCGGATAGCTCGTGCCCTTCGCCGGGATCAGCAACCGTCCGCTGCCGCCGACCAGTTGCGCGTCGGCCCCGACCCGCAGGCTGGTCTGCCAGCCGTACGTGGGCAGGGAGTCCACCACCGGGTCGGCGGTGACGATCCGTACGGCCCCGTACGTCTTGCGGGCGTCCGTCCTCGCGCCGTCCAGGCCCAGGGCCTTGAACACGGGCGCGGCCACGCTCTTCGCCCTGTCCTCCGGCACGGGCTGCGAGGCCGCCGGGTCCGGGGGGAGGGGCGGGGCGCCGTCACGGAAGGACGGGCAGGTCGGCCCGGGGGAGGACTCCGGGGCCGAACCGGGGGAGGACTCCGGGCCGGTCTCCTTCTTCGGGCCCGCGCCCGGCGGGTGCTCGCAGTGCGCCCCGCCCGGCACGCCGTAGCGCGAGTACGCCCAGTCGCCCGGCCCCTTCCGGCCGACCTGGAGCGTGGGGCCCGCCGCGTCGGGGGAGCCGCCGACCGTCCAGGTGTCCTGGACCAGCCGGGGCGTGCCCGGGACACCGAGGGCCTTGGCGAGCATCGCCACCTGGTCGGCGGTCACCTCGCGGTCGGCGACGCGCACGGCGCCGGTCCGCGGTCCGTCGGGCAGCTTCCCCTCCGCCCGGTAGCGCGCCCCATGGGGGTCCGGCTCGCCGACCGCGATGCCCTGGGACGGGCCGCCCGAGCCACTGGGGCGGCCGTAGCCGTCCAGCGCGAGCGGTGGGGGAGTGCCTCCGGCGTCGGTCGCCCGGGGTGGGGTGCCGCCGCCACCGCCCGATGCCGTCGTCGCCCAGTACGCGCCTCCTCCGCCCGCCAGCAGCACCGCCGCCGCCACTGACGCCACCGCCAGCGGCGAGTGCCTGCGCCGCCGATTCCCGGGGCTGCCGCCCGGACCGCCGCCCTCGGTGCTCACCGCATCGCTCCTTCGCTCCGCTCAATGTGATGTACAGCCGCATCCCCCGGGAGGGGGACGCCGCTTGGACGGAGCGCAGGAGCGAGCGGTTCCACCGGGATGGGCCCCGGCGGACGCGTCAGTCGCCGTACTCGGACATTCCGTCCAGCAGCCGGGCCGACCGGGCGGGTACGGAGACCCCGTGGATGAGTGAGATCGGTGTCCTCCCCACCCGCCGGGTCTCCCGGGAGGCGGGGGGAACGGTCCAGTCGCGTGCCATCCGGGCGCAGTCCTCGCGCAGCTCGGCCAGTGACTCCGGGTCGGGTGCGGAGACGTGCGGAGTGACGTCCTTCACAGTCTTCGGCATATCCGCACCGTACGCACGTAAGAGCCCGCGATGAAAGACCTACTATTAGGTAGATTTACGTATTGAGTGGCGGGAAGCGGACCTGGTCATCCGTCCGGGACCCGGTAGCGTGGTGTGGCTCTGCTTGAGAGCCGTCGTTCTTTGTCACCCGCCGTTACCGCCCCCAGGGAGCAGACCCGTCGTGCGTATCGCTGTCACCGGCTCCATCGCCACCGACCACCTGATGACCTTCCCCGGCCGATTCGCCGATCAGCTCGTGGCGGACCAGCTGCACACGGTCTCCCTCTCCTTCCTCGTCGACGAGCTCGACGTCCGGCGCGGTGGCGTGGGCCCGAACATCTGCTTCGGCATGGGTCTGCTCGGTCTGAAGCCGGTCCTGGTGGGCGCCGCCGGCGCCGACTTCGCGGACTACCGCGCCTGGCTCGACCGCCACGGCGTCGACACCGCCTCCGTGCACATCTCCGAGGTCCTCCACACCGCCCGTTTCGTGTGCACCACGGACACCGATCACAACCAGATCGCGTCCTTCTACACCGGCGCGATGAGCGAGGCCCGCCAGATCGAGCTCCAGCCCGTCGCCGACCGCGTCGGCGGTCTGGACCTGGTCCTGATCGGCGCGGACGACCCCGAGGCGATGCTCCGCCACACCGAGGAGTGCCGCGCCCGCGCCATCCCCTTCGCGGCCGACCCCTCCCAGCAGCTCGCCCGCCTCGACGGCGACGACATCCGGGTGCTGATCGACGGCGCGGCCTACCTCTTCACCAACGAGTACGAGAAGGCGCTCATCGAGTCCAAGACGGGCTGGACGGGCGAGGAGATCCTGGCCAAGGTCGGCACCCGCGTCACCACGCTGGGCGCCCAGGGCGTGCGCATCGAGCGCCTGGGCGAGCCGGTGATCGAGGTCGCCCCCGCCCAGGAGGAGGCCAAGGTCGACCCGACCGGTGTGGGCGACGCCTTCCGCGCGGGCTTCCTCGCGGGCGTCACCTGGGAGCTGTCGCTGGAGCGCGCGGCCCAGCTGGGCTGCATGCTCGCGACGCTCGTCATCGAGACGCTGGGCACGCAGGAGTACGAGCTGCGGCGCGGGCACTTCATGGAGCGGTTCGCGAAGGCGTACGGGCACGAGGCGGCGGCCGAGGTCCAGGCCCACCTGGCCTGACGTTGGTGTGGGGGCGGCGGCGTCAGACGCGGCGCCGCACCCGGTACGCGACCCCGCGCTCCGCCGGCGCCTCCCCGACGTACTCCTGCCCCCGCATCCCGCACCACGCGGGAATGTCGAGCCGCGCGGCCTCGTCATCGGACAGCACGGTCACGAGGCCACCCACGGGCACATCCCCGATGACCTTCGCCAGCTCGATGACGGGAATCGGACACCGCTTCCCGAGCGAATCGACGACGAGGTCCGCGGACATACCGCTCCCACCCCCCGCAGGGGACGGCGCACCGAGACGGTCGCGCACCTCCGCGACCACCCTCGGCAGGACCCGGAGGAACTCCTCCACCTCCTCCGAGGAAACCCCCCGCGGCAGCGAAACCCGCACATTCCCCTCCGACAGCACCCCCATAGCCCGCAGCACATGGCTCGGCTCCAGCGTGCTGGACGTGCACGACGACCCCGAAGAGACCGAGAACCCTTCCCGGTCCAGCGCGTGGAGCAGCGTCTCCCCGTCGACGTAGAGGCAGGAGAACGTCACCAGGTGCGGCAGTCGCCGGACCGGGTCGCCGACGACCTCCACGTCGGGTACGAGCTCGGGCACCCGGGCGCGTACCCGGTCCACCAGTGCCCGCAGCCGCGTGGCCTCCTCCGCCGCCTCCGCGCGTACGGCCCGCAGCGAGGCCGCGGCGGCGACGATCGCCGGGAGGTCGGGGAAGCCGGGGGCGCGGCCGGACTCCCGCTCGTCCACGGGGCCGCGTGCCGCGAACCGCGTTCCCTTGCGTACGGCCAGCAGGCCCACCCCCGCCGGGCCGCCCCACTTGTGCGCGCTCGCGGTCAGCAGTGACCAGCCGGGGTCCACCGGGCCCCAGCCGAGTGACTGCGCGGCGTCCACCAGCAGTGGCACTCCCGCCGCCCGGCACGCATCGGCGACCTCGGCGACCGGCTGCTCGGTGCCCACCTCGTGGTTGGCGGACTGGAGGGCCGCGAGCGCGGTGTCCGGGCGCAGGGCCGCCGCGTAGCCGGCGGGGTCCACGCGGCCGGCGCGGTCCACGGGGACCCGGGTGACACTGCCGCCGTCCGCCTCCAGTGCTTCGCCCGAGTGGAGGACGGCGGAGTGCTCCACGGCCGACACCACCAGATGGCGGCCGGTCCGGCGGCGTCCGGCGAGCGCGCCGGCAATGCCGTCGTGCAGGGCGCGGGTACCCGAAGGAGTGAATGCGAGCTCGTCGGGCCGGCAGCCGACGGCCTCGGCCGTCGCCTCGCGCGCGGCGTCCAGCAGCAGCCGGGCGCGGCGGCCCTCGCGGTAGAGGCGGGCGGGGTCGGCCCAGCCCTCGTCGAGGGAGGCGAGCAGCGCCTGGCGGGCGACCGGGTGGAGGGGGGCGGCGGAAGCGGCGTCGAAGTAGGGCACATATGAACGCTAACCCCGGCCGCCGGCCATCGGCGGGGGGTGTCCACGCCCCGCCGCGGCACCCCCGTCGGCCGGTGCCGCCGAGGGCCGCCCGCAGGGCTCTGGGCTGCGCGGACGTCCCCTCCTGACGGTCCTCCAGATGGCCTCCGGAGCCCTGGATTCCACCCCTTCGGGGACCGGACCGGCGCGTTGGGCACCCTCCCCGCGCGACCCCAAATAGCGTCCAGTAGGGTTTGGTCCGCATAAACATCCAAACCCCTGCCCGCAGCGGGCCGGCGACCGACCAGCGAGACGGCCGCAGCCGGCCGCACGGGCGAGACTCTCGGGAAGGCGCTACGTGAGTCCCAACGGCTCCGACCGCTCGTCGCGGCGCCCGGTGCGGCGGAAGCTGCTGCAGGCGCTGGCCGCGGGCGCTGTCCTGGCGACCGCCACCGGTTGCACATCGAAGGACTTTCCCCGCCTCGGCATGCCAACGCCCGTCACGGAAGAGGCGCCGCGGATCCTCTCCCTCTGGCAGGGCTCCTGGGCCGCCGCTCTCGCGGTCGGTGTCCTGGTGTGGGGCCTGATCATCTGGAGCGTCATCTTCCACCGGCGCAGCAAGTCGAAGGTGGAGATCCCCACGCAGACCCGGTACAACATGCCCATCGAGGCGCTGTACACCGTGGTCCCCATCATCATCGTTTCGGTGCTCTTCTACTTCACCGCGCGTGATGAGAACAAGCTCCTGACGAACCCTGACAAGCCGCAGCACGTCGTCAACGTGGTCGGCTTCCAGTGGAGCTGGGCGTTCAACTACATCGAGAACGTCGACGGCAACACCGCCACCCCGGCGACCCCGCTCCGTGAGAACAAGGAGCTCAACGCGATCCCCGACCGGTTCCTCAAGAAGGCGCCGCAGGGAGCGGAGGGTGTCTACGAGGTAGGCGTCCCCGGTGACCGCAACCCGCAGACGGGCAACCCGGGTCCGACCCTGTGGCTGCCCAAGGGTGAGACGGTCGAGTTCGTCCTCACTTCGCGGGACGTCATCCACTCCTTCTGGGTGGTGCCGTTCCTGATGAAGCAGGACGTCATCCCGGGCCACACCAACAGCTTCACGGTGACTCCCAACAAGGAGGGCACCTTCCTGGGCAAGTGTGCCGAGCTCTGCGGCCAGGACCACTCCCGGATGCTCTTCAACGTGAAGGTCGTCTCTCCGGAGCGGTACAAGGCGCACCTGAAGGAGCTGGCGGCCAAGGGCCAGACCGGTTACCAGCCGGCGGGCATCGCGCAGACGGATCACGCGAAGAACGCGGAGACCAAGAACAAGTGAGCATCCTCAACGAACCCCAGGGTGCCGCCGCCGCAACAGCCTCGGCAGCACCGCCCGTACGCCAGAAGCAGCCCGGCAGTCAGGTGATCAAGTGGCTCACCACCACTGACCACAAGACCATCGGCACGATGTACCTGGTCACGTCGTTCGCGTTCTTCTGCATCGGCGGCCTGATGGCGCTCCTCATGCGCGCCGAGCTGGCCCGTCCCGGCACGCAGATCATGTCGAACGAGCAGTTCAACCAGGCGTTCACGATGCACGGCACGATCATGCTGCTGATGTTCGCGACGCCGCTGTTCGCCGGATTCGCGAACTGGATCATGCCGCTTCAGATCGGCGCGCCCGACGTGGCGTTCCCGCGGCTGAACATGTTCGCCTACTGGCTCTACCTCTTCGGCTCGCTGATCGCGGTGGGTGGCTTCCTCACTCCGCAGGGCGCCGCCGACTTCGGCTGGTTCGCCTACTCCCCGCTGTCGGACGCGGTCCGTTCGCCGGGTGTCGGCGCCGACATGTGGATCATGGGTCTGGCCTTCTCCGGCTTCGGCACGATCCTCGGTTCGGTCAACTTCATCACCACGATCATCTGCATGCGCGCTCCGGGCATGACGATGTTCCGCATGCCGATCTTCACCTGGAACGTCCTGCTGACCGGTGTGCTGGTCCTGCTGGCCTTCCCGGTGCTGGCCGCCGCGCTGTTCGCCCTGGAGGCGGACCGTAAATTCGGGGCCCAAGTATTCAGTGCGGAAAACGGTGGAGCACTGCTCTGGCAGCACCTCTTCTGGTTCTTCGGCCACCCCGAGGTGTACATCATCGCGCTGCCGTTCTTCGGCATCATTTCCGAGGTCATTCCGGTGTTCTCCCGGAAGCCGATGTTCGGTTACTGGGGCCTGATCGCGGCGACGATTTCCATCGCCGGTCTTTCGGTCACCGTGTGGGCGCACCACATGTATGTCACCGGTGGCGTACTCCTGCCGTTCTTCTCCTTCATGACCTTCCTGATCGCGGTCCCGACCGGTGTGAAGTTCTTCAACTGGATCGGCACCATGTGGAAGGGCTCGCTGTCCTTCGAGACCCCGATGCTGTGGGCCGTCGGCTTCCTGATCACCTTCACCTTCGGTGGTCTGACCGGTGTCATCCTGGCCTCGCCGCCGATGGACTTCCACGTCTCGGACTCGTACTTCGTCGTCGCGCACTTCCACTACGTCATCTTCGGCACCGTGGTCTTCGCGATGTTCTCCGGCTTCCACTTCTGGTGGCCGAAGTTCACCGGCAAGATGCTGGACGAGCGCCTGGGCAAGATCACCTTCTGGACGCTGTTCGTGGGCTTCCACGGCACGTTCCTGGTGCAGCACTGGCTGGGTGCCGAGGGCATGCCGCGTCGTTACGCGGACTACCTCGCCTCCGACGGCTTCACCACGCTGAACACCATCTCGACCATCAGCTCCTTCCTGCTGGGCCTGTCGATCCTGCCGTTCTTCTACAACGTCTGGAAGACCGCCAAGTACGGCAAGAAGGTCGAGGTCGACGACCCGTGGGGCTACGGCCGCTCGCTGGAGTGGGCGACCTCCTGCCCGCCGCCGCGGCACAACTTCCTCACGCTGCCGCGCATCCGCTCGGAATCCCCGGCGTTCGACCTGCACCACCCTGAGATCGCGGCCCTGGAGCTCGAAGAGAACCTCGCGGCCGAGAAGGCCCTCGCGGGTGGCAAGGAGGCCGGCAAGTGAAGATCCAGGGCAAGATGTTCATCTGGCTCTCCGTCTTCATCCTCGCCATGGCGATCGTCTATGGCGTGTGGTCGAAGGAGACGGTCGGCACGACCGCGCTCTTCATGTCCTTCGGTCTGTGCATCATGGTCGGCTACTACCTGGCGTTCACCGCGCGCCGGGTGGACGCGGGTGCCCAGGACAACAAGGAGGCGGACGTCGCCGACGACGCCGGCGAGCTGGGCTTCTTCGCCCCGCACAGCTGGCAGCCGCTCTCCCTGGCGGTCGGTGGCGCCCTCGCCTTCATGAGCATCTGCTTCGGCTGGTGGCTCATGTACTTCTCGGCCCCGGTCATCCTGATCGGCCTCTTCGGCTGGGTGTTCGAGTTCTACCGCGGCGAGAACCAGAACCAGTAGGTCCCGCGCAGCACACGACGGGCCCCGCGCACCTCACGGTGCGCGGGGCCCGTCGCGTTGTTCACCCGTGTGCAGTCGCACCGGAAGCCGCGCGCGTCGATCCTTCCTACGGTGTGACCATGAGTCAGTCACCCCGACACAGCACGGTGCCGTTCTGGACCCTGCTGCTGTCCTCCGTGGCCCTGGTGGTGGTCACCGCGTGCGGCGGCTCGTCGAACCCGCTGGCCGACGAGCCCTACGACGCCACGGACGTCGGCCTGGCCGGCGGCGCCGGGGACGGCCAGAAGGCGGATCCCGGCAAACCCATCGAGGTGACCACCGAGGGCGGCGACCGGATCACGGACGTGACGGTCACGGACGCCTCGGGACGGCGCGTCAAGGGCGATCTGGACCCCGACGGCTCCCGCTGGCACAGCACCGGCGCCCTGTCCGCCGGGGTGCGCTACACCGTGCGCGTCGGCACGGAGGACGAGGACGGGGCCCAGGGCCGCCGGACGATGGATTTCGAGACCAGCCGGGCCAACAGGGTGCTCCGGGTCGCGTTCGGCCCGCAGAGCGGCACCTACGGCGTCGGGCAGCCCATCACGGCCGAGCTCAGCGAGCCCGTCCAGGACCCCGCCGCGCGCGCCGTCGTCGAACGCACCCTCAAGGTGGAGTCCGAACCCGCCGTCCAGGGCTCCTGGTACTGGGTGGACAACAAGACCCTCCACTACCGTCCGCAGGAGTACTGGCCCGCCCACGCCACCATCGACGTGCGCGCCACCCTGGAGGGCATCAAGGTCGGCAGCGGCCTCTACGGCGGCCCCGTCAAGGGCGTACGGCTCACCACCGGCGACCGGGTGGAGGCCGTCACCGACGCCAGCGCCCACTACATGGCCGTCCTCAAGAACGGCCAGGAGATCCGCTCCATCCCCGTGACCACCGGAAAGCCCGGCTACGCCACCCGCAACGGGGTCAAGGTCATCCTGGGCCAGGAAGCCTTCGTACGGATGCGCGGCACCAGCATCGGCATCTCCGAGGGCAGTTCGGACGCCTACGACCTGCCCGTCTACTGGGCCACCCGGGTGACATGGAGCGGCGAATACGTCCACGCCGCCCCCTGGTCCGAGGGCTCGCAGGGGGCGGACAACGTCAGCCACGGCTGCACGGGCATGAGCACCGCCAACGCCAAGTGGTTCTTCGACAACGTGCGCGTCGGCGACATCGTCAAGGTCGTGGGCAGCGCCGGGGCCACCATGACGCCCTTCGACAACGGCTTCGGCGACTGGAACATGCCCTGGAAGCAGTGGCGCGAGGGCAGCGCCCTGACCGCCGGGAAACGGGAGGGCACCGGCCCGGCCGACACGGCCCGGCTGCGCCCCCGGCTCTAGCCGCGCCGCCCCGCGGCAGTCAGGCGCCCACCGACTGCCGCTGCCTCAGCAGCCCGGCCAGCGCGTCCGCGAGGGCCACCGGGTCCACCGGATGGGTGACCGCCGCGTCGGCCCGGCTCCAGGTGGCCAGCCAGGCGTCCTGCGGACGGCCGATGAGCAGCAGCACCGGCGGGCAGCGGAACACCTCGTCCTTCAGCTGCCGGCACACCCCCATGCCGCCCGCGGGGGCCGTCTCGCCGTCCAGGACGCACACGTCCACCCGGTGCTCCTTCAGGGTCCGCAGCACCGCGGGCAGGGTCGCGCACTCCAGATACCGCACCTCGGGCACGTCGGCGGCCGGCCGCCGGCCCGCGGCCAGCCGCACCTGCTCCCGCTTGCTCGCGTCGTCGCTGTAGACCAGCACCGTGGCGGTCGTCCGCATCGTTCCTCCATGCTCGTGGGCAGGCAGGGCTGTTGTGCGCGGATGCTACTCCGCGAACACCGCCCGGGAGGAGGGGTCGGCGGCCCCCGCGAGGCGCCCGAAGTGCCGCTTCCTCCCTTTGGGGGACCGTCCCAATGGGCCATACGAGCTGGGCATACGGTCTTGACACACCGAACGGCACCCCCCGGGGTGAGCGCGAGATAAGCGACCGACATAATGTCGGTCGTGGCGACAGCAACAGCAACAGATACCGGGCACGCGCACCCGTCGGTCAATCGACCGAACCTCACCAGCGTCGGAACCATCATCTGGCTGAGTTCCGAGCTGATGTTCTTCGCGGCCCTCTTCGCGATGTACTTCACCCTGCGATCGGTGACCGGCCCCGACCACTGGAAGGAAATGGCGTCCGCGCTGAACCTTCCGTTCTCGGCGACCAACACCACGATCCTGGTGCTCTCCTCGCTCACCTGTCAGCTCGGCGTCTTCGCCGCCGAGCGCGGTGATGTGAAGAAGCTGCGCCTGTGGTTCATGATCACCTTCGTGATGGGTGCCATCTTCATCGGCGGCCAGGTGTTCGAGTACACCGATCTGGTCAAGGAGAAGGGCCTCTCCCTCTCCTCCGACCCGTACGGCTCGGTGTTCTACCTGACGACCGGCTTCCACGGCCTGCACGTGACGGGCGGTCTCATCGCCTTCCTGCTGGTCCTGGGCAGGACGTACGCGGCCAAGAGGTTCACCCACCACCAGGCGACGGCGGCCATCGTCGTGTCCTACTACTGGCACTTCGTCGACGTGGTGTGGATCGGCCTCTTCGCCACGATCTACTTGATCAAGTAATCGGTCCTGTCCCGCACCGGACCAACAGTCCAGATCGACGCAGAAGATCCTGACACCGGGGTAATCCGTGAAAAAGCTCTCCGCACGACGACGCCATCCGCTGGCGGCGGTCGTCGTCCTACTCTTCGCGCTGGCGGTAACTGGGGGGCTGTACGCCGCGTTCGCGCCGGCCGACACGGCCAAGGCCGATGACAGCGCCCAGTCCCTCGCCATCGAGGAGGGCAAGAAGCTCTACTCCGTGGGCTGCGCAAGCTGCCACGGCACCGGCGGTCAGGGCACCACCGACGGGCCGAGCCTGGTCGGCGTGGGCGCCGCCGCCGTCGACTTCCAGGTCGCCACCGGCCGTATGCCGCTTCAGCAGCAGGGTGCCCAGGCGCCCCGCAAGAAGGCGATCTACTCCCAGGCCGAGATCGACCAGCTGGCCGCGTACATCGCCTCCCTCGGCGCGGGCCCGTCCCAGCCGACGAAGAGCCAGTACAGCCCGGAGGGCGCCGACATCGCGAAGGGCGGCGAGCTCTTCCGTACGAACTGCGCCCAGTGCCACAACTTCACCGGCAAGGGCGGCGCGCTCTCGAACGGCAAGTACGCCCCCTCGCTCGAGGGCGTCAACCCGAAGCACATCTACGAGGCCATGCAGACGGGCCCGCAGAACATGCCTTCCTTCCCCGACACCACGCTGTCGGAGAAGAACAAGAAGGACATCATCGCGTACCTCGACACGGTCAACAGCGACAAGACCAAGAGCCCGGGCGGCCTTGAGCTGGGCGGGCTCGGCCCGGTCAGCGAGGGTCTCTTCGCGTGGATCTTCGGTCTCGGCGCGATGATCGCCGTCGCCATCTGGGTCGCGGCCCACACCGCTAAGGCCAAGAAGTCATGAGTAGCCAAGACATTCCTGAAGAGACCCTGCCCGCCGCGCAGGGCGACGCGCACGGTGCCGTAGCCACCGCCGACGACCCGTTCGCCGACCCGGGGCTGCCGCCGCACGAGCACCGCAAGCAGGACATCGACGAGCAGGCCGCCGCGCGCTCCGAGCGCGTGGTCGCGTTCCTGTTCCTCCTGTCCATGCTGGCCACTGTCGGCTTCATCGCCGCCTATGTGTCCCTCCCGGTCGACAAGAGCATCTACGTCTTCCCGATCGGTCACATCAGCGCCCTGAACTTCTCGCTGGGCCTGACCCTCGGCGTGGCGCTGTTCTGCATCGGCGCGGGCGCGGTCCACTGGGCCCGCACCCTGATGTCCGACGTGGAGACCGCCGACGACCGGCACCCGATCGAGGCCTCCCCGGAGGTCAAGGCCAAGGTGCTGGCCGACTTCAAGGCGGGCGCGGAGGAGTCGACCTTCGGCCGCCGCAAGCTGCTGCGCAACACCATGTTCGGCGCGCTGGCCCTGGTGCCGCTCTCCGGTGTGATGCTGCTCCGCGACCTCGGTCCGCTGCCCGGCACCAAGCTGCGCAAGACGGCCTGGTCCGAGGGCAAGATGCTCATCAACCAGAACACCCTCCAGCCGCTGCGCCCGGAGGATGTCCAGGTCGGTTCCCTCACCTTCGCCATGCCCGAGGGCATGTCCGAGGAGGACCACGACTTCCAGCAGCAGATCGCCAAGGCCGCCCTGATGATCGTCCGGCTCCGCCCGGAGAACATCAAGGACAAGCACTCCCTGGACTGGTCCGCCGACGGCATCGTCGCGTACTCCAAGATCTGCACCCACGTCGGCTGCCCGATCAGCCTCTACGAGCAGCAGACGCACCACGTGCTGTGCCCGTGCCACCAGTCGACCTTCGACCTTTCCGACGGCGGCCGAGTGATCTTCGGCCCGGCCGGCCACGCCCTTCCGCAGCTGCGGATCAAGGTCAACGACAAGGGCTACCTTGAGGCCATGGGCGACTTCTCCGAGCCCGTCGGTCCTGCGTACTGGGAGCGCGGATGAGTACTGCCACCACCACCGACAACCGCCGCAAGGCACCCGCGGGTGAGCGGGTCGCCGACTGGGCCGACGGCCGACTGGGCATCTACAGCCTGGCCAAGGTCAACATGCGGAAGATCTTCCCGGACCACTGGTCCTTCATGCTGGGCGAGGTCTGCCTCTACAGCTTCATCATCATCATCCTCACGGGTGTGTATCTGACGCTGTTCTTCCACCCGAGCATGAACGAGGTCGTCTACCACGGCTCGTACGTCCCCATGCAGGGCATGCGGATGTCCGAGGCGTTCAAGTCGACCATGGACATCAGCTTCGACGTCCGCGGTGGTCTGCTCATCCGGCAGATCCACCACTGGGCGGCGCTCATCTTCGTCGCGGCCATGCTCGTGCACATGATGCGCGTCTTCTTCACCGGCGCGTTCCGCAAGCCGCGTGAGGTCAACTGGCTGTTCGGCTTCCTGCTGCTGGTCCTCGGCATGTTCACCGGTTTCACCGGTTACTCGCTGCCGGACGACCTGCTCTCGGGTACCGGTGTCCGGTTCATGGAGGGTGCGATCCTCTCCATCCCGATCGTCGGCACCTACGTCTCGATGTTCCTGTTCGGGGGCGAGTTCCCCGGCTCGGACTTCGTGCCGCGGTTCTTCTCGATCCACGTCCTGCTGCTGCCGGGCATCATGCTCGGCCTGCTGGTGGCGCACCTGATCCTGGTCTTCTACCACAAGCACACGCAGTTCCCCGGCCCCGGCCGGACGAACAACAACGTGGTCGGCATGCCGCTGCTGCCGGTCTACATGGCCAAGGCCGGAGGCTTCTTCTTCCTGGTCTTCGGTGTGATCGCGGCCATCGCCGGCCTCGCGTCGATCAACCCGATCTGGGCCATGGGCCCGTACCGCCCGGACCAGGTGTCCACCGGCGCCCAGCCCGACTGGTACATGGGCTTCTCCGAGGGCCTCATCCGTGTGATGCCGGGCTGGGAGATCAACCTGTGGGGCCACACGCTCGTCCTGGGCGTGTTCATCCCGCTGATGATCTTCCCGCTGGTGCTGGCCGCCATCGCCGTCTACCCGTTCATCGAGTCCTGGGTCACCGGCGACAAGCGTGAGCACCACCTGCTGGACCGCCCGCGCAACGCCCCGACGCGCACCGCGTTCGGTGTCGCCTGGCTGACCTGGTACCTGGTGCTGCTCGTCGGTGGTGGAAACGACCTGTGGGCCACCCACTTCCACCTGTCGATCAACGCCATCACCTGGTTCGTCCGGATCGGCTTCTTCGTCGCCCCGGTCGTCGCCTTCATCGCCACGCGCCGGATCTGCATGGGTCTCCAGCGCCGCGACAAGGAGAAGGTGCTCCACGGCCGCGAGTCGGGCATCATCAAGCGCCTGCCGCACGGTGAGTTCGTCGAGGTCCACGAGCCGCTCTCGCAGGAGCAGATGCACACCCTCACCGCGCACGAGCAGCCCGTGCCGCTCGAGCTCGAGCCCGAGGTCGACGAGAACGGCGTGGCCCGCAAGCTCGGGGCCGGCCAGAAGCTCCGCGTGAAGCTCTCGAAGGGCTTCTACGGCGAGGGGACCCACATCCCCAAGGCCACCGCGGACGAGTACCGGGAGATCACGAGCGGCCACGGCCACCACTGATCCCCCAGCTGATCACTGATCGCCACGGCAAGAGCCCCGTCCAGTGCCTGGACGGGGCTCTTCGCCGTTCTGTGGACGTGGATAGGCTGGACCGCATAACGGGGGCCCTCGGCGGTCCCCACCCAGGGACCGACCACAGGAGTGTGGACCATGAACGTGACCCCCGCAGGCGGCGAGCGCTCGGTGGCTCACACCTGGCCCGGCCTCCTGGAAACCCTGCTGCGCGGAGTGGACCTCGGCGCCGACGACACGGCCTGGGCCATGGACCGGATCATGCGCGGGGAGGCCACCGACGCCCAGATCGCGGGCTTCGCCGTCGCCCTGCGGGCCAAGGGCGAGACGGTCGCCGAGATCTCCGGCCTGGTCCGGGCGATGTACCGGCACGCCAATCTCATCGAGGTGCCCGGCCCCAGCGTCGACATCGTGGGCACCGGCGGCGACGGCGCCAAGACCGTCAACATCTCCACCATGTCCTCGATCGTCGTCGCGGGCGCCGGGGCGAAGGTCGTCAAGCACGGCAACCGCGCCGCGTCCTCCGCGAGCGGCGCCTCGGACGTCCTGGAGAAGCTCGGGGTCAATCTGGAGCTGACCCCGCGCCGGGTGGTGGAGGTGGCCGAGGAGGCCGGCATCACCTTCTGCTTCGCCGTGAAGTTCCACCCCGCCCTGCGCTACGTGGCGCCCGCCCGCCGGGAGCTGGGCATCCGCACGACCTTCAATGTGCTGGGCCCGCTGACCAACCCCGCGCGGGTGAAGGCCCAGGCGACCGGGGTCGCGGACGCCCGGATGGCGCCGATCCTGGCCGGGGTGCTGGCCGAGCGCGGCTCCTCGGCGCTGGTCTTCCGCGGTGACGACGGGCTCGACGAGCTCACCACGACGGCCACCTCCCGGGTGTGGATCGTGGGGGACGGCCAGGTGCGGGAGGAGTCCTTCGACCCCCGGGACGTCGGCGTCGACCTGGTGCCCATCGAGGCGCTGCGGGGCGCCGACGCCTCGTACAACGCGGATGTGGCCCGCCGGCTGCTCGCCGGGGAGACCGGCCCGGTCCGGGACGCGGTGCTGCTCAACTCCGCCGCCGCGCTGGCCGCCCTGACGCCGACGGACGCGCCGCTCACGGAGCGGATCCGGGCCGGGATGGAGCGGGCGGCCGAGTCCATCGACTCGGGCGCGGCCCGGCGGGTGCTGGAGAAGTGGGTGGAGGCCAGCAACGCGTAGGTCCTCCGGCAAGGGCGCGGTCCGCGATGCGGACCGCGCCCTTGCGCATTCAAGATCCTGTGGCATGATGCTGCGCAGGTCACGAGTGACAGCGATTCGGCCCCGGCCTGCTGTCCGGCAACCCTCCTTCCGTGGCGGGGTGCCCCGGGTGATGACCAGGCCGCAGGCAGCGACGTCTGCGGCAAGCGCGGATCCCTCGCCAGGGATCCTGGTTGTCGAGGGAGATCCTTCCGTGTTGCAGCGAATGCGATAGGGCCGTTTCGGCCCCTTCTCCGGTAATCCCGTGTGCGCCCCTGTGCGGCGTGCGCGCGTCTTCATCCATCGCCCTTACCGGGAGAATTCGCCATGTCCGCATGCCCTGTTACCGCTGTCGCCACCACTGTCGAGCCGCTGCCCGTCCTCGGTCGCGACGTCCGCGTACCGCTCGCCACCGGAGGCGAGGTGACCTACGCGGCGCTCGACTACGCGGCCAGCGCACCGGCGTTGCAGCGGGTGTGGGACGACGTCGCCGCCTACGCGCCGTACTACGGCAGCGTGCACCGGGGCGCCGGGTACCTCTCGCAGTTGTCGACCGACCTGTTCGAGGGCTGCCGGGCCACCGTCGCCGCCTTCCTCGGCTGCCGCGAGGACGACCAGGTGGTCTTCACCCGCTCCACCACCGACTCGCTGAACCTCCTGGCGTCCGTACTGCCCGCCGGCTGCCGGGTGTTCGTCTTCGAGACCGAGCACCACGCCGCCCTGCTGCCGTGGCGCGGCGCCGAGGTCACCTACCTCGACGCCCCCCGTTCGCCGAGGGAGGCCGTCGAGACGCTGGAGCGGGCGCTGGCCGACCGGGAGCCCTACGGCCCGGGGCTGGTCTGCGTGACCGGCGCGTCCAATGTGACCGGCGAGCTGTGGCCCGTGAGGGAGCTGGCGGCGGCCGCGCACGCGCACGGCGCGCGCATCGTGCTGGACGCCGCCCAGTTGGCGCCGCACCACCCCGTGGACGTCGCCGAGTGGGACGTCGACTGGGTCGCCTTCTCCGGGCACAAGCTGTACGCGCCGTTCGGCGCGGGCGTGCTCGCGGGGCGCGCGGACTGGCTGCGGGCGGCCGAGCCGTATCTGGCGGGCGGCGGCGCCAGTCGCAGGGTGGCCCGGAACGCGGAGGGCGGGGTCGAGGTCGAGTGGCACGACACCGTGGCCCGGCACGAGGCGGGCTCGCCCAATGTCATCGGCGCCTACGCCATCGCCGCCGCCTGCAAGGCGCTCCAGGAGGCCGGCTTCGACCGGCTGGTGGAGCGGGAGCGGGAGCTGATCGCGCGGGTACGGGCCGGACTGGCGGACGTCCCGGGGGTGCGGGTGCTGTCGCTGTTCGGCGAGGACGCGCCGCGCGTGGGCGTCCTCTCCTTCGTCGTCGACGGCTGGAACAGCTCCCGCTTCGCGGCCGCGCTCTCCGCCGAGTACGGGATCGGGGTCCGCGACGGACTGTTCTGCGCCCATCCGCTGGTGCGGGTCCTGCTGAACGGGGACCGGGACGCGGACGGCGAGTGCGGGGGCCCTGACGAGGGGCGTTCGGTGCTCAACGCGGTTCGGGTGAGCTTTGGGGCGGGGACGCCCGATGAGCATGTGGAGCGGTTTGTGGGGGCTGTGCGGGAGCTTGTTTCCGCGTAGTTCTTCGGCTGCGGGCCGCCGTCGGCTGGTCGCGCCCACGCGGCGCTAGCCGCATATCGACACTGCCTCGCGCCCCTTTGGGGCGCAGCCCCTTAGTTGTCGAGGCCGATCGCGAAAGCCGCTTCCAGGTCGTGCTGGGAGTACGTGCGGAAGGCGATGTGGGTCTCCGTCGAGGCCACGCCAGGCACCTTGCTGATCCGGCCCGGGATGAGGTCCGCCAGGTCGTCGTGCCGGGCCACTCGCACCATCGCGATCAGATCGGCGCCACCGGTGACCGAGTAGACCTCGCTCACGCCCTCGATGGCGGCGATGCTCTCGGCGATCTCGGGGATCCGGTCCACGTCGGTCTTGATGAGCACGATCGAAGTGATCACGTCGGTTTGTCTCCTTCGGTGGACCTGGCTGCGTCCTTCACTCTAGCCGCAGGTGTCCGAAGCCCCCAGGCGTAGCCGAATCCGAGTGCGAATCCCACGACGTGGGCCAGATAGGCGACCCCGGGGCGCCCGGCGTCCGTCCCCGTCGCCAGCCACTGGAGCGCGAACCAGAACAGCAGTACGGCCCAGGCGGGAAAGCGCAGCGGCAGGAAGAACAGGAAGGGGAAGAGGCTGGTGACCCGCGCCCTGGGGAAGAGATAGAGGAACGCGCCGAGCACCCCGGAGATGGCTCCCGACGCCCCCACGAGCGTGCGTTCGGAGTGGGCGTGCACGGCCGCGTAGCCGAACAGGGCCAGATAGCCGGTGAGGAGGTAGCAGCAGAGGAACGCGGCACGGCCCAGATGGGCCTCGGTCATGGCGCCGAAGACGTAGAGGAAGAGCATGTTGCCCAGCAGATGCAGCCAGTTCCCGTGCACGAAGAGCGCGGTGAGCGGAGTGCACAGAGCCCAGGGGGAGCCGTGCAGGAGCTCCTGGGGCACGACCCCCCAGCGCGCGAAGTAGTCGGTCTGGGCGGACAGCAGTCCGGGTCCGGTGCCGTAGGCCGGATTCAGGCCGGAGACGGGGCCGATCAGGAAGACCGCGCCGCAGACGGCCAGGACCGTCCAGGTCACCCAGGGGGTGCCGGCGTGGCTCGGGCGCCCTGCCGTTTCGATCATGGCCAGATCATGGCGTACCGGGCGCAACCCGTGCAGAGCGCCTCGCCGGGCCGTCCGTGCGGGCCGCACGCCCCGCGCCCGGCGACCGGCAGGCCGTAGGGTTACGGGGAGCACCCCGCGGACCACAGACGAGGACGGACGACACGATGGGCGTTGTTCCCCAGCCGACGGCCGGGACCCGGTGGCGCTGCACCCTGTGCGGCAACCTCACGCGTTTCGATGTCACGCGGACGACCAAGGCCGTGGAGTTCATCCACCTCGACCTGGCGGGGGAGCCCGCGGTGGAGGAGCGCGAGATCGTCAGTGAGACGATCGAGTCCGTGCGTTGCCGCTGGTGCAACGCCGTAGACCAGATCGAGCTGGTGGCCCGGCCGGGCGCCGATGCCTGACGAACGGGAGCGATAAGCGGTGGTGGAGCACACGGACGGCGTGGAGGCGGCCGGTGACGCCGGCGGGGCCGACGACGGCGTCGGCGAGGTGCTCGACCGCCCGCTGCCCGAAGGCATCAGGCGGCGGGTCATCGGGCTCGTCGCGGAGGCGTTCGGCGGGCTGACGGTCACGGAACTGCCGCCCCAGTTGCGGCAGTACGCCCGGTTCACCCCGTCCCGCCGGGCCAAGTTCGCCGGGAACGCCATGGCCGCCGCCGTGGAGAGCGACATGGCCTTCCGGCAGCGGATCTCCGCACGGCTGAGGGAGACCGGCTCGGAGCTGGCGGAGGCCCTGGAGGCCGGTTCGCCGCCGGCGGCGGCCGATCCGGAGGACGTGGCCGCGATGGCCTTCGTGCTGCGGCCGGCCGGCTGGGTCAAGCTGGTCACGGCGGCGGGCGAGGAGGCGGCCCGGGCGAGCGCCGAGCGGGCCGACGAGGAGGCCCGGCACGAGCTGACGCGGCTGCGCGAGGAGCTGGCCGCGGCGCGGGCGGAGGCGAAGGCCGAGGCCGACCGGGTCCGGGCCGAGCTGGACACCGTCCGGCGGGACACCGAATCGTTGCAGCGCAAGCTGCGCAGCGCGCAGAGCGATGTGCGGCGCGGCGAGGCGGCGCTGCGCAAGGCCCAGGGCGAGCTGGAGGCGCTGCGCGCCGAGGCCGCCGCCGAGAAGGCGGCGGCGCAGGGCGAGGCGCGGCGGGCCAAGGCCCGGCTCTCGGAGGCCGAGGCGGCCCTGGAGGCGAGCCGCCGGGCGACGCGCGAGGGCCGTAGCGTCGAGGACGTCCGGCTGCGGCTGTTGCTGGACACCGTGCTGGACGCGGCGCAGGGGCTGCGCCGCGAGCTGGCGCTGCCGCCGGTCTCCGTGCCCCCGGCGGACACGGTGGACGCGGTGCGGCCGGGCACGATGACGCCCCGGGACATCGCGACGCGGGCGCTGTCGGAGACCGATCCGGCGCTGCTGGACCAGTTGCTGGCACTGCCTCAGACGCATCTGCTCGTCGACGGCTACAACGTCACCAAGACCGGCTATCCGACGATGCCGCTGGACAAGCAGCGGCTGCGGCTGCTGGGCGGGCTGGCGATGCTGGCCGCGCAGTCCGGCGCCGAGGTCACGTGCGTCTTCGACGGCGCGGAGCTGGCCGCGCCGGTGCTGCTGGCGCCGCCGCGCGGGGTGCGGGTGCTGTTCAGCAAGCCGGGTGTGACGGCGGACGAGCTGATCCGTCAGCTGGTGCGGGCCGAGCCGCCGGGCCGGCCGGTCGTGGTGGTCTCCACCGACCGCGAGGTGGCGGACGGGGTGGCCAAGGCGGGGGCGCGCCCCGTGGCATCGGCCCTGCTGCTGAAGCGACTTGCACGCACCTGACCGTCAAGTGGTCATTACCGACTGTGTCAGGTTGGTAAAGGATGCGTCGCTGACCAAGATTTTTCGCACGAAAATTTGAACGGTGGCGACGGTGGTCACTAGGGTCGTGCCTCGAACCTTCATCCGGCAGTTCATCCGTTCGGGATGCGCGGTGAAGGTCCCGCCGCGCCCCAGGACTTCGCACGGCGGGCGGCCCAGAGAAGAAGGAGCTCGTCTCCGTGGCGTCCCACCGTCGTCCCAAGAAGCCGAGCCGCACTCGGGCCACCGTGCTCACCGCGACCGCGGCCATGGCCGTCGCCCTCTCCGCGCAGGCCGCGCACGCCGACACCAAGCTGTCGAAGTCCGAGGCCAAGGACCAGGTCGACAAGCTCTACGAAGAGGCCGAGCAGGCCACCGAGAAGTACAACGGGGCCAAGGAGCAGCACGACAAGCTGGAGAAGCAGGTCAGCGAGCTCCAGGACAAGGTCGCGCGCGGCCAGGACGAGCTCAACCGGATGCGCGGCGCCCTCGGCCTGATAGCCACCTCGCAGTACCGCACCGGCTCGATCGACCCCACGCTCCAGCTGCTGCTCACCTCGGACCCGGACACCTATCTGGACCGGGCCTCCAGGCTCAACCAGCTGAGCGCCAAGCAGGCCGACACCCTCCGGCTGATGGCCGCCAAGCAGCGCACCATCAAGCAGGACCGCGCGCAGGCCGCCGGCAAACTCTCGGACCTGGAGTCCACCCGCAAGGCGCTCTCGGACCGCAAGGACGAGATCCAGGGCAAGCTGGCCGACGCCCAGAAGGTGCTCAACCAGTTCTCCGAGCAGGAGCGCGCCGAGATCACCGGCGCGGACCAGAAGGGCGCCTCCGGCGGCAAGGCCTCCGGCAGCGATGCCTCCGGCGGCAAGAGCGGTGACAGCGGCCGCGCCAACCGCTCCGAGACCCGCCCGAACATCCCCGCCGGCTCCGGCCACGGCGCCGCCGCCCTGGCCTACGCGCAGAGCCAGGAGGGCAAGCCCTACGAGTACGGCGCGACCGGAATGTCCACCTGGGACTGCTCCGGCCTCACCCAGTGGGCCTACGGCCAGGCCGGCGTCTCCCTCCCGCGCATCTCCCAGGACCAGGCCAACGCCGGCACCCGGATCTACGACCAGAGCCAGCTCAAGCCCGGCGACCTGGTCATCTTCTACGGCGACCAGCACCACGTCGGCCTCTACGCGGGCAACGGCCAGGTCTTCCACGCGCCCCGGACGGGCGCCTATGTGCGCTACGAGGCGATGGGCAACATGCCGTTCCAGTTCGGTGTACGCATCGGCTGATCCGATCAACGCTGATTGGATCAACACCTCTGCTGACCCTCCGCCGTTCATCACTTCCGCCGCGCCATGCCGCCCTTTCGGGCGAATCACGACTACGGCAAGTGACACCGCGCCCCGCCGATGACCTGCGTCTGACGGCGGGGCGCCGTTTTTGCCGCCCGCGAGGTCTTTGAACCGGGGGCGAGCACGCCGCTACTGTCTGGCCCGCGGTGCCCGGCCGTCGTCCGCCCGTCGACCGGGCGGCAGGGTCCGCACACAGTGGAAGGGAGTGCGGCACCCCGTGGCGTCCCATCGCCGTTCGCAGTCCGGTCTCACCCAGAGTGTCCGGGTCACCGTCCTGTCCGCCGCCATGGCCACCGCCGCGGCCGCCATCTCGGCGGCTCCCGCGCTCGCCCGGCCCGGTGCCCCCGCCGACGACTCCAAGGCCCCCGGGACGGTGAAAGCACAGCTCGACCGTCTCTACGAACAGGCCGAGCGGGCCACCGAGAAGTTCAACGCGGCGGGGGAGCGAGCCGACGCCCTGCGGGAGCGCGTGGAACAGGTCGCCGACCGCGTCGCGCGCGGCCAGGAGAAGGTCAACCGGATGCGCGACGCCCTCGGACTGATCGCCACCGCCCAGTACCGCCACGGTGCCGTGGACCCCGCCATCGAGCTCATCCTCTCCTCGGACCCCGACGGCTACCTCGACAAGGCCGCCACCCTCGACCGCGTCACGGGCCGTCAGGCCGAGCAGCTGCGCGCCCTGCTGGCCGCCCAGCGCACCCTGCGCCAGGAACGCCAGGAGGCCGCCCGCACCCTCGCCGAGCTGGAGGACAGCCGCCGGGCGGTCGAGCAGCACAAACGGGAGGTCGAGGACAAACTCACCATCGCCCGCCGGCTGCTCAACTCCCTGCCGGACGCCGACCGCGAGCAGTACGCCCGCGCCTCGCGCTCCGAGGAGCGCTCGGGCGGCCCGCTACGGGCCGCCGCCCTGCCGTCCATCGGCGACGTCGCCGCCGAGGCCGTCGGCTCCGGCCGGGGGCTCGCCGCGGCCATGGCGGTCCGCCAGGCCGTCGGCTCGCCCTACGCCTGGGGCGCCACCGGGCCGGGCGCCTTCGACTGCTCCGGGCTGATGCAGTGGGCGTACGGGCGGGCCGGGGTGGGCCTGCCGCGCACCTCGCAGGCGCAGCGCAACGCCGGGCGGCACGTCTCCCTCTCCCAGGCCCGCCCCGGAGACCTGGTGATCTACCGCGACGACGCCAGCCACGTGGGGATGTACGTGGGCAATGGCCAGGTCGTGCACGCGCCCTACCCGGGGGCGCGGGTGCGCTACGACCGGGCCGACATGATGCCCATCTCGTCCGTCACCCGCCCCTGAGGGCGGCCGCCCGCACGGTGCGTACGATGCGGGGGTGACGGACGGTGACGGTGGCGGCGGCAGGCCGATCGGGCGGCGGGCGGTGTGCGGCTTCGGACTCGGCCTCGGACTCGGGCTCGCCGCGGCCGCGCTGACGGGCTGCGGTCCCGGTGCCCCCGCCGATCCCCCCGAGCCGGACGCGGCGTCCGTGCGGCGGCTGCTCGACCGCTGGGCGGCGGCGGTACGGCAGCGGGACGAGAACGCGTACCTCGCCGTCATCGACCCCGCGGCCGACGGCTACCGCGCCGAGCGCCGCCTGGTGTTCGCCAATCTCGCCGCCGTGCCGCTGGCTTCCTGGGAGTACCGGCCGGTGCGGCTCACGGGCACGGCGGCCGAGGCGGAGCTGCGCTACCGGCTCGCGGGGTACGACACGGCTCCCGTCACCGCCCCGCTCCGGCTGACGCTGACGCGGCGGGACGGCCGCTGGTACGTGGCCGGGCAGGAGGCCGGGCACGCGGCGGGGCAGCTGTGGGAGCAGGGCCGGGTCACGGCCGTCCGGGGCGGGCGGAGCCTCGTCCTGGGCGTGGGCCAGGACGAGCGCCTGCTGCGCGAGGTGGCCGGCCTCGCGGACACCGCGGTACCGGCGGTGGACGCGGCGTGGGGCGGGCGCTGGGCGAAACGCGTGGTGGTCGAGGTGCCCGCCTCCCTGGAGCGGATGGGCGCCCTCCTGGAGACGCCCGCCGCGAACTACCGGGGGATGGCGGCCGTGGCCATCGGCGACCGGGTCGTCGTCAATCCCGAGGCGTACGGGGAGCTCGGCGACTTCGGGCGGCGGATCGTGCTCACGCACGAGACGGTGCATGTCGCGACGCGGGCGGTGACGACGGCGGCCACGCCGAAGTGGCTCTCCGAGGGCTTCGCCGACTGGGCCGCGTACCGCGGCACGGACCGCACGGCCCGGCAGGCCGCCCCCGAACTCGCCGCGTCCGTCGACGCGGGCGACCTGCCGTCGGGGCTCCCCGCGAACGGCGACTTCGCCTTCACAGGCGAGGCGGGACGCTTGGCGCGGGCCTACGAGGGGGGCTGGCTGGCCTGCCGCATGATCGCGGAGGGGTGGGGGGAACGAGGGCTTGTGGAGTTCTACCGGGTGGCGGGGGAGGGGAAGGACGGCTTCCGGGAGGTGTTGGGCGTGAGCGCGGGGGACTTCACGGCACGGTGGCGGTCGTATGTGGCTGATGCCTTTTGAGGTGGCCTCCGCGTTGTGCCCACCGGGCCGCACCCGGCCACGGCCTAGCTCGGCACCAGCGCAGACTCCCGCTCCGGCGGCTCCGGCTCCCCCTCCGGCTGGTGACCTTCGGTCACCGTCTCGCGCCAAAGGCGCGAACACGCCACAACCGTCGCCGCCACCAACAACCCGTTCCGCAACGTAAGCGTCGCCACCCCCAACTTGTCGCTCGCCACCACATGCGAGAACCAGATGGGAAACTCCAGCTGCGTCAGCGGCGCAGCCAGCAGCACCAGCAGAATCGGCAACCGCTGCCGCGGCGTCCGCATCGTGACGCAGACGGCCGCCAGGCCGATCAGCCAGATCATGTACTGGGGGCTGATCACCCGGCTCGTGGTGGTGAACAGCAGCACCGCCGCGAACGCCGCGTCGTACGGCGTCGTCGGCGTGAAGCGGCGGGACCGCAGCCGCCACAGCAGCAGCCAGCCGAACGCCAGCACGCTCAGCCCCAGGGCCAGCGCGCTCACCGCGTGGACGTGCCGGCCGAGGAATTCCACCGAGCCGTAGTTGAGGCGTGCCTTGCCGTGCCAGCCGATGTGCCGGGCCAGGTGGAAGACCAGCGATCCCAGGGACTCCACCTCGGTGCCCCGGTCGCGCTGGAAGGTCAGGAACGCCAGTGCCCCCGGCATCGCGGCCGTGAAGAACATGCCCAGCACCCCCGCCGTCACCAGGGCCGCGCTCCAGACGGACCGGGTGGCGCGGCCGCGCGGGGTGCCGATGAACAGCAGGACCGGCCAGATCTTGAGCAGTGCGCCGAAGCCCATCAGGGATCCCGCCAGCCGGGTGCGGCGGCCCACCGCCAGCAGGGCGGCGACGGCGACGGCGGTGACCATCACGTCGTAACGGGCGTAGACGATCGGCCCGAGCAGCGGTACGCCCGTCACCCACACCCAGACGCCCAGCGGGCCTCGCCTGCTGTCGCGCACCGAGTAGAGGAGCATCCCCATGACGGCCGCGTCGGCCGCGAGGCAGAGGACGAAGAACGCCGGCGCGTAGTGGAGGAACGGCAGCAGTCCGGGGGCGAGCACGGCCAGCGCGGCGGCCGGCGGGTACTGCCAGGTCACGTCGTCGTACGGGAAGATGCCGCCGCGCAGGACGCCGTACCAGCCCTGGTAGATCACCTCGATGTCGACGGACACGTCCGAACCGGGCATGTCCCACACCCGGAACACGCACATCATCAGAACGGCCCGGGTGACGGCCCACACCCCGATCGAGAGCCGCAGACCAGTGCCCGCCACCATCACTTCACCTCATCCCGCTGTAAGCGCGTGGTAACTGAGAGGAATCATGCCGGTCGAGGGGGCCCGCACGCGCGGCGACGCGGCGCGGTTGACGGCTGTTCGAACCCGGTACTGTCGGCGGCGATGCACAAGACCCTGATCGTCACGAACGACTTCCCGCCCCGCCCCGGCGGCATCCAGGCCTTCCTGCACAACATGGCGCTGCGCCTGGACCCGGCGAGCATCGTCGTCTACGCCTCCACCTGGAAGCGGAGCGAGGAGGGCCGCGAGGCCACCGCCCGCTTCGACGCCGAGCAGCCCTTCCCGGTGGTTCGCGACCGGACGACGATGCTGCTGCCCACGCCCCGGGTGACCCGGCGCGCGGCCGAGCTGCTGCGGGAGCACGGCTGTACGTCGGTGTGGTTCGGGGCGGCCGCGCCGCTGGGGCTGATGGCGCCCGCGCTGCGGCGGGCCGGGGCCCGCCGGCTGGTGGCCACCACCCATGGGCACGAGGCGGCCTGGGCCCAGTTGCCGGGTTCGCGGCAACTGCTGCGCAGGATCGGCGAGGGCGTCGACACGATCACCTATCTGGGCGAGTACACGAGGTCCCGGATCGCCTCCGCGCTGACGGACGAGGCGGCGGCGCGCATGGCGCAACTGCCGCCCGGGGTGGACGAGAAGACATTCCATCCCGCCTCCGGCGGCGCCGAGACCCGGGCCCGGCTCGGGCTCGCGGACCGGCCGGTCGTGGTGTGTGTCTCCCGGCTCGTCCCCCGCAAGGGCCAGGACACCCTGATCGAGGCCATGCCCCGGGTCCTCGCGGCCGTGCCCGACGCGGTGCTGCTGATCGTCGGCGGCGGCCCCTACGCCGACGACCTGCGCGAGCTCGCCGCCAAGACCGGTGTGGCCGACGCGGTCCGCTTCACCGGGCCCGTCCCCTGGGAGGAGCTGCCCGCCCATTACGGCGCGGGCGACGTCTTCGCGATGCCCTGCCGTACGCGCCGGGGCGGCCTGGACGTCGAGGGGCTCGGCATCGTCTACCTGGAGGCGTCCGCGACGGGCCTGCCGGTGGTCGGCGGGGACTCGGGGGGCGCCCCGGACGCGGTGCTGGAGGGGGAGACGGGTTATGTCGTCCGCGGCGGTTCCGCCGAGGAGGCGGCCGACCGGATCGTCACCCTGCTGAAGGACCCGGAGCTGCGCCGCCGCATGGGCGAGCGCGGGCGCGCGTGGGTCGAGGAGCGCTGGCGCTGGGACCTGCTGGCGGAGCGGTTGAAGGAACTCCTCTAGCAATGGGTAAGGGGCTCGCGCATTGGCGCGAGCCCCTTACCCATTGACGGCCGGTCAGCCGTGGTAGATCGCCTCGATCTCGTCCGCGAAGTCCTTCGCGACAACGCTCCGCTTGAGCTTCAGCGACGGCGTCACATGGCCGGAGGCCTCCGTGAACTGCGCGGGGAGGATGCGGAACTTGCGTACCGACTCGGCCTTGGAGACCGCCGCGTTGCCGTCGTCCACGGCCTTCTGCACATCGGCGAGCAGGTCCGGGTCGTCGGTCAGCTCGGCGGCCGTGAGTCCGGCGGGCTTGCCGTGCTGTTCCAGCCAGCGCGGCAGGAAGTCCTCGTCCAGGGTGACCAGCGCGCCCACGAACGGGCGGCCGTCGCCGACGACCATGCACTCGGCGATCAGCGCGTGCGCCCGGATGCGGTCCTCGATCACGGCGGGGGCGACGTTCTTGCCGCCGGCGGTGACGATGATCTCCTTCTTGCGGCCGGTGATGCGCAGGAAGCCGTCCTCGTCGAGGGTGCCGAGGTCACCGGTGTGGAACCAGCCGTCGGAGAGCGCCTCGGCCGTGGCGGCCTCGTTGTTCCAGTAGCCGGTGAACAGGTGCTCGCCGTGCAGCAGCACCTCGCCGTCGTCGGCGATCCGCACCACCGAGCCCGGCAGCGGCTGCCCGACCGTGCCGATCCTCGGCTTGTCCCAGGGGTTGAAGGCGGTGGCGGCGCACGTCTCCGTCAGGCCGTAGCCCTCCAGCACCGTGAAGCCGATGCCCCGGTAGAAGTGGCCCAGCCGCTCGCCCAGCGGGGCGCCGCCGGAGATCGCGTGCGTGGCCCGGCCGCCGAGCACCGCGCGGAGCTTGCTGTAGACCAGCTTGTCGAAGATCTTGTGCTTCAGCCGCAGGCCGAAGGAGGGGCCGGCCGCGGTGTCCAGCGCCCGGCTGTAGGCGATGGCCGTCTCCGCGGCCCTGTCGAAGATCTTGCCCTTGCCGTCGGCCTGGGCCTTGGCCCGGGCGCCGTTGTAGACCTTCTCGAAGACGCGCGGCACGCCCAGCACCAGCGTGGGGCGGAAGCTCTGGAGGTCGTCGGTGAGGTTGCGGATGTCGCTGACGAGGCCCAGCCGGATCGGGGCCATCACCGAGGCGATCTCGACCAGGCGGCCGAAGACATGGGCGGCGGGCAGGAACAGCAGCACGGACGACTCGCCCACGTTGAACAGCGGCTTGAGTCGCTCGACGACATTGCCGCACTCCGCGAAGAAGCTGCGGTGGGTGAGCACACAGCCCTTGGGGCGGCCCGTGGTGCCGGAGGTGTAGACGATGGTCGCCGGCGAGTCCGCGGTGGCCAGCGCGCTGCGCTCGTCCACCGCCTCGTCCGACAGCGACTCGCCCGCGGCCCGCAGCCGGTCCAGGGCGCCGTGCTCGATCTGCCAGATGTCGGCGAGGTCCGGCAGCCGGTCGCGCACCGACGCGACCGCCGCCTCGTGCGCCGGCGTCTCCACCAGGCAGGCCACGGCGCCGGAGTCGCCGAGGATCCACTGGATCTGCTCGGGGGAGCTCGTCTCGTAGACCGGCACGGTCACCGCGCCCGCGCTCCAGATGGCGAAGTCCAGCAGCGCCCACTCGTAGCGGGTGCGCGACAGCAGGCCGATCCGGTCGCCCGGCTTGATCCCCGAGGCCATCAGTCCCTTAGCTGCGGCCCGCACCTCCGCCAGAAAGCCGGCGGCGGTGACGTCCTCCCAGCGGTCGTCGACCTTGCGCCCTATGACGGCCACCTCGGGGTGGAGAGCGGCGTTCCGGCGGATGAGATCCGTCAGGTTGCCGTCGGCGGGGACCTCGTACAGGGCCGGAAGGCTGAACTCGCGCAAGACTGCTGCTCCTCGTCGGGCGCCGGCGCCGCCGCGTCTTCGAGGGGCGCTGCGTCGGCTGCGGTCCATTGATCAGGCAGGGGGTGCTGGACAGCGTGGACTGCCCGGACGTTACCCACCAGTACGGATTTCGAATAGAGGGTCGTGCCCAGATGTTCCATGCGTCACATGCCACGGGACCGCTCCCCGCACCCTAGCCCCTCGGCCAGGTGACCGGGAAGTAACCGCAGGTCGGGACCCTTCCGGAGGCCCCGCCACAGCACCTAGGGTGATCCGTATGCGAGTCCATGTGGTCAGCGACGTGCACGGCAACGCCGAGGGACTGGCGCGCGCCGGCGACGGCGCCGACGCCCTGGTCTGCCTCGGGGACCTGGTCCTCTTCCTCGACTACGCCGACCACTCGCGCGGCATCTTCCCCGAGCTGTTCGGCGTCGAGGCCGCCGACCGGATCGTCGAGCTGCGCACCGCCCGCCGCTTCGAGGAGGCCCGCACCCTCTCCCGGGCGCTGTGGGAGGGCATCGACCGCGACAAGGCGGTGGAGGAAGCGGTGCGCAAGCAGTACGCCGAGCTCTTCGCCGCCTTCCCCACCCCCACCTACGCCACCTTCGGCAATGTGGACATCCCCACCCTCTGGCCGGAATTCGCCCGCCCCGGCACCACCGTCCTCGACGGCGAGCGCGTCGAGATCGGCGGCCTCGTCTTCGGCTTCGTCGGCGGCGGCCTGCGCTCGCCCATGCGCACCCCCTACGAGATCGACGAGGAGACCTACGCCGCCAAACTCGCCGCCCTCGGCGAGGTCGACGTGCTCTGCTCCCACATCCCGCCCGACGTGCCCGAGCTCTGCTACGACACCGTCGCCCGCCGCTTCGAACGCGGCAGCGCGGCCCTGCTGGAGACCATCCGCGCCACCCGCCCCAGATACGCGCTCTTCGGCCATGTTCACCAGCCGCTGGCGCGCAGGATGCGCATCGGGGCGACCGAATGCGTCAATGTCGGCCACTTCGCCTCCACCGCGACACCCTGGGTGCTGGAGTGGTGACTCGCGGCGGGAGGTAGCCTGCACCGGCAGACCTTTCAGCTGACCATTCACCAGGGCGCGCACCGGTACGGAGGAGCCACACAGATGGCCGAACACACCAGCTCGAGCATCACTATCGAGGCGACGCCGGCAGAGGTCATGGCGGTCATCGCCGACTTCGGCCGCTACTCGGAGTGGACGGGCGAGGTCAAGCAGGCCGAGGTGCTCGAGACGGACGAGCAGGGCCGCGCCAGCAAGGTGCGCCTGGTCCTCGACGCCGGCGCCATCAAGGACGACCACACCCTCAACTACAGCTGGCCCGCGGCCGGCGTCGTCGAGTGGTCCCTGGACAAGTCCCAGATGCTGCGCCAGCTCGACGGCTCGTACAGCCTGGAGCCCGAGGCCGGCGGCAAGCACACCAAGGTGACGTACACGCTCACCGTCGATGTGAAGATCCCGATGCTCGGCATGATCAAGCGCAAGGCGGAGAAGGTCATCATCGACCGCGCCCTCGACGGGCTGAAGACCCGCGTCGAGAGCGGCGCCGCGTCCTGACCCCCTGACCATCACGCACCACTCCGCCTGAAGGGCTCTCCTTGCGCACGGTCCTCGTCACCGGTCCCGGCGGCGCGGGCCGCACCACCGTCGCGGCGGCCACCGCGCTGGCCGCCGCCCGCGCGGGACGCCGCACACTGCTGCTCACCAGCGACCGCGGCCCCGCCCCGGACACCGTCCTCGGCACCGCCCTCCCCACCGAGGGCGCCGACGACGGCCGGGGCGGACCGTGGGCGCCGCCCGTGGCGGCCGCCCCCGGACTGTGGGCCGCCCGCGTGGCCCCGGCCGCGCACTTCCGCGCCCTGGCCGGCGACCTCCAGGAGCGCGGCACCTCCGTCTTCGACCTCCTGGGCGCCACCCCCCTCGACCCCGAGGAGCTCACCGAACTCCCCGGCGCCGAACCCCTGGCGCTGCTCGCCGCCCTCCGGGCCGCCCACGCCGAGCCGGACCGCTGGGACCTCCTCGTCGTCGACATGCCGCCCCTGCTGGAGACCGTCGCCCTGCTGGGCCTCCCCGAGCAGCTCGGCCGCTATCTGCGCCGCCTGCTGCCCCCCGAGCGTCAGGCCGCCCGCGCGCTGCGCCCGATGCTCGCCCAGCTCGCCGGCGTGCCCATGCCCGCCCAGCGGCTCTACGAGACCGCCGAACGCTGGCAGCAGGAGCTGACCGCCGTCCGCGACGTCCTGGAGGCGCCCGGCACGACCGTCCGGCTCGTCGCCGAACCCGGCCCGCAGGCCCTCGCCGCCCTGCGCGCCGCCCGCGCCGGGCTCGCCCTCCAGGGCTGCCGGATCGATTCGCTCGTGGCGAACCGGCTGCTGCCCGAGGACTCCACCGACCCCTGGCTGGCCGCGCTCGCCGCCGAACGGCGCGGCGCCCATAAGACACTGTGCGAGGAGTTCCTCGCCGACGGCGTCACCGTGCGCGAACTGCCCCACCTCGGCCGCGCCCCCCAAGGTCTCGACGACCTGGAGGTCCTGGCCGCCCGCGCCACCCTGCCCACCGCGGACCGCCCGCCCGCCGAACCCTGGACCGTCGAGGACCGCCTCGCCGCCGACGGGATGCTGATCTGGCGGATCCCGCTGCCCGGCGCCTCGCGCGAGGGCCTCGGCCTCGTCCGCCGGGGCGACGAACTCGTCGTCTCCGCCGGACCGTTCCGCCGCGTCCTCACCCTGCCCTCCGCACTGCGCCGCTGCGGTGTCGCGGGGGCCGGGCTGCACGACGGCGAGCTGTGCGTGCGCTTCGTCCCCGACCCCGGCCTGTGGCCCCGGACGCCCTGAAACGGCCCGGCGGCGTTCGGGTAACGTCGAAGGAAAATCCAGCCAGCGGGAGTCCGTCATGAGCGAAGCCACCGAGCGCCCCGGCCCCGGCCCCGGCCGGGAGCCCGACCCCGACGCCTGGGAACGGGCCTGCGCCGAGGACCTCGCCGCCGAGAACGCCCGCCGCCGCGCGGCCGGCGGACCGGGCGAGCAGCCCGGCAGCGCCGCCGAGGAGCTGCGCAAACTCGTCGAGGCCGTCGCCGACAAGGTCTCCTCCTTCCAGCTGCCGCTCGCGGGAGCGGCCGCGCAGGGAGCCGTACGGGAGATCGTCGAGCAGGCCAAGGCGGCCGCCCTGCCCGTCATCGAGCGCAACCCCGAGGTCTTCGACCACCTGGCCTCCGCGGGCTCCGAACTGCTGGCCGCCTACCGCGCCGCCGTGACCAGACAGGAGGCGCGCTGGACCCGCGACGAGCCGGCGCACGAGCCCCCCGCGCCGCGCGAGGGCGAGGCGAAGAGCGGGGGTAGTGAGCGCATCGACCTCGACTGATCCACCTCCGGTACGGTTAGCCCTGGCGGGGTTCGAGCGAAAAACTGAGGTTCACATGGGACTCACCATCGGCGTCGACATCGGCGGCACGAAGATCGCGGCCGGCGTGGTCGACGAAGAGGGCTCGATCCTCGCGACGTGCAAGGTGCCGACCCCGGACACCCCCGAGGGCGTGATCGACGCGATCGCCGACGCGGTCCGTACGGTCAGCGAGGGCTTCGAGGTCGAGGCCGTCGGCATCGGCGCCGCCGGCTACGTGGACGACAAGCGGGCCACGGTCCTCTTCGCCCCGAACATCAACTGGCGCCACGAGGCGCTCAAGGACAAGGTCGAGCAGCGCGTCGGCCTCCCGGTCGTCGTCGAGAACGACGCCAACGCCGCCGCCTGGGGCGAGTACCGCTTCGGCGCGGGCCAGGGCCACGACGACGTCATCTGCATCACCCTCGGCACCGGCCTCGGCGGCGGCATCATCATCGGCAACAAGCTCCGCCGCGGCCGCTTCGGCGTGGCCGCCGAGTTCGGCCACATCCGCGTGGTGCCGGACGGCCTCCTCTGCGGCTGCGGCAGCCAGGGCTGCTGGGAGCAGTACGCGTCGGGCCGCGCGCTCGTCCGCTACGCCAAGCAGCGCGCCCAGGCCACCCCGGAGAACGCCGAGATCCTGCTGGCCATGGGCGACGGCACCCCCGAGGGCATCGAGGGCAAGCACATCAGCGACGCCGCCCGCCAGGGCGACCCGGTGGCCATCGACTCCTTCCGCGAGCTCGCCCGCTGGGCCGGCGCGGGCCTGGCCGACCTGGCCTCGCTCTTCGACCCCTCGGCGTTCATCGTCGGCGGCGGCGTCTCCGACGAGGGCGACCTCGTCCTCGACCCGATCCGCAAGTCCTTCCGCCGCTGGCTCGTCGGCGGACAGTGGCGCCCCCACGCACAGGTGCTCGCCGCTCAGCTGGGCGGCAAGGCCGGTCTGGTGGGAGCGGCCGACCTGGCCCGTCAGGGCTGAACCGTAGGAAGCGTTCCTTTACGGAGGGACGACTGAGCGGAGGGGCGATGCTCATGCTCGCGGACCTGCCGGAATCCACGACCGAAGCGGAAGCGTCCGTGGTCCGCGTGCTCTCCTACAACATCCGCTCCATGCGTGACGACGTCGCGGCGCTTGCCCGGATCATCCGGGCCTGTGCGCCCGACGTCGTCTGCGTTCAGGAGGCGCCGCGCTTCTTCCGCTGGCGCAAGGCGGCGGCCCGCCTCGCCCGGGAGTCGGAGCTGGTGTACGTCACCGGCGGCGCGACCGCCTCCGGTCCGATGATCCTCACTTCCCTGCGCGCCCATGTGGAGCGTGCGGAGGCCCTGCTGCTGCCCCGGCACCGCGGTCTCCACCAGCGGGGGCTGGCCACGGCCGTCCTGCGTTTCGGGCAGGCCCGGCTGGGGGTCGTCAGCTGCCATCTGAGCATCGACGCGGACGAGCGGTACGCCCAGGGGCGGCTGCTGCTGGAGCGGGTACGGGGGCTGGGGGTGCCGCACGCCGTCGTGGCGGGCGACCTCAACGACCGGCCCGACGGGCGGACGTTCGGCCTGCTGGCCGGCGAACTCCAGGACGGCTGGGCCGTCGAGCCGTGGGGGCGTGAGCACACGACACGGCTCGGCGACCCGCTTCAGCGGATCGACGCGGTCTTCGCGACCGGGGGCGTCGAGGTGCTGGGGTGTGGGGTGCCGATGGGGCTGACGGGGGTGAGCGAGGCGGATCTGCGATCCGCCACGGATCACCTGCCGGTGCTGGCGGCGGTACGGGTGCCGGCCGCTCCCTGAACGGGAGAGTTAGACCACCGCTCCGCGGCCCGGGTCGTCATCGTCCTCGTCGCCGTCCTTCATGCGCAGGACGAGCGTGGCGAAGCCGCCCAGGAAGCCGCCCACCCCCAGGGTCGTCACCCACCAGGTCAGCTCCTGGCGCAGCAGCACCATGATGAGGAGCAGCAGGGGGCCGCCGAGGACCGCGATCCAGGCGAAGCGCGAGGTGACGTCGCCCGTCGGCAGGGGCGGGGGCTCCGGCGGGATGAAGTGGCCCTCGTCCGCCGCCGTGCCGCCGGTCCTGCCGGTCTCGGCGGGCTCGGTGGGCTCCGGCGTGGTCCAGTCGCGGGGGCCGACGCCGGGGGCGAAGACGATGGAGCCGCCCGGCCGCTCGGGCCCGGCCGACGTGGGCTTCTCCTCGGGGGCCGGCTCGGTGCCGGTGGTCTCCGGCGCGGCGTCCTTCACCTCGTCCAGGTCGCCGGTCGCGGGCCAGCGGCCCTTCTCCGGGTCCGGCTGCTCGCCGTACGCGGCGACGAGCTCGGCCCAGGCGCGGTCCTCGTCCAGCGGGTCGCGGCTGTCGTCGCGGTCGCGGTTCGCGTCGGGCTCAGCCATGGGACGCCGCCGCGGGGGAGCCGACGAGCCGGCTGATGAAGGCGTGGGTCTGCTCGAAGATCGTCTCCGCGTCGTGGTCCAGGGTGGCCACGTGGTAGCTCTTCTCCAGCAGTCGCTCGGTGACGTCCAGGGAGGAGACCCGGGAGAGGATGCGCGCCGAGTCGGCTGGCGGCACCACATGGTCCTGGGGGCTGCGCATCAGCAGCAAGGGCTGCGTCACCTGTGGCAGTTCGGAGTCCAGCTTCCGCAGGAAGCCGCGGAAGGAGTGCGCCGCCTGGAGCGGCACCCGGTCGTAACCGGTCTCCTCGACGCCCGGCTTGGCTATGTCGCTGGCGATGCCTTTGGTCGTCCGTACGAGGTGGCGCGTCACGGGCAGCGTCCGGGCGGCCAGGCCGTGCACCTTGTTGGCGGGGTTGACCAGGACGACGCCGGAGACCGCCTCCCCGTGGCGGGCGGCGAGGCGCAGCGTCAGGGCGCCGCCCATCGACAGTCCGCACACGAAGACCCGGGAGCACCGCTCCCGCAGCCTCCACAGCTCGCGGTCGACCTCCGCGTACCAGTCCTGCCAGCCCGTGATCGCCATGTCCTGCCAGCGGGTGCCATGACCCGGCAGCAGGGGGAGCGAGACCGTCAGGCCCCGTTCCGCGAGATAATTGGCCCAGGGCCTTACGGACTGCGGGGAACCGGTGAAGCCGTGACACACAAGGACGCCGACCTCTCCGCCGTCATGGCGGAACGGCTCGGCTCCGGGGAGGAGCGGCACCGGGATCTCCGATCAAGGAACGAGACAACGGGAAACGAGAGGGTCTGGCCCTCAGCCTACGCGGAGCGCCGCACGGGGGGTAGGCAGGTTAAGGTCTCCTCGTCACACACAGGAGGTTCTCGGTTGTTCTACGGCGCAATGAAGCTGTCCATCGGCGGGTCGCTGAAGCTTGCCTTCCGGCCGTGGGTGGAGGGCTTGGAGAACATCCCGGCCGAGGGGCCCGCGATTCTCGCGAGCAACCACCTGTCGTTCTCGGATTCTTTCTTCCTTCCCGCGGTTCTCGATCGCAAGATCACGTTTATCGCCAAGCAGGAATACTTCACCTCCCCCGGAGTCAAGGGGAAGCTGACGGCGGCGTTCTTCAAGGGCGTCGGCCAGCTCCCGGTCGACCGTTCCGGTGCCCGTGGTGCCGGTGAGGCCGCGATCAAGAGCGGTATCGAGGTGCTGGAGCGCGGTGAGCTCTTCGGTATCTACCCGGAGGGCACCCGTTCCCCGGACGGCCGTCTCTACCGCGGCAAGCCCGGCGGTCTCGCCCGGGTGGCGCTGGCCACCGGCGCCCCGGTGATCCCCGTCGCGATGATCGACACGGAGAAGGTGCAGCCGCCCGGGAAGGTCCTGCCGAAGATGATCCGGCCGGGCATCCGGATCGGAAAGCCGCTGGACTTCAGCCGTTACCACGGCATGGACGGCGACCGCTTCATCCTCCGCTCGGTGACCGACGAGGTCATGTACGAGATCATGAAGCTCTCCGGCCAGGAGTACGTCGACATCTACGCGACCGCCGCCAAGCGGCAGATCGCGGAGGAGGCGAAGCAGAAGGCCGAGGAGGAGAAGGCGGCGAAGGCCGCCGGACTCGAGAAGGCCGGCAAGACGGAGAAGGCGGAGGAGAAGCCCGAGGCGTAGCCGCCCGGGCCCGGGGGGTCACGTCCATGACACAACGCACCGGCACCGGGCGACCGCGTGCCGTGCGGATGTCGGTGGAGCTGCCGCTGTGGCGTGCCCTCACCGGCTATCGCATCCTCACACTCGGCTACGCGCTGGCCCTGTTCTGCGTCAACTATCACGAATACGCACACCCGCTCGGTGCGGCGCTCTATATGGGCGTACTCACCCTGTGGATGCTGTTCACCTGGAACAAGGTCTCGGCCCCCGAGCGCTGCACCAGGTCCTTCCTGATCGCCGATCTCACGATCGCACTCGGCGGAGTCCTGCTCAGCGCCGTCGTCGACTCCGCCGAGCGCGTCGACGGAGGCGCGGCCACCCTCCCGTCCATCTGGACCGGCGGCGCGGTACTGGGCCTGGCCATCAAGGGCGGCTGGCGCTGGGCGGCCGTCGGCTCCACGCTGGTCGCCGCCGCCAATCTCGTCGAGCGCGGCCACCCGGCCCGCGACACCGTCCACAATGTGGTCCTGGTCTGGGTCTCCAGCATCGCCATCGGCTACATCGTCGAGGTCGCCCGCGCCAGTGAGCGCACCCTCGCCCGCGCCCTCCAGATCGAGGCGGCCACCCGGGAGCGCGAGCGCCTCGCCCGCGACATCCACGACAGCGTCCTCCAGGTCCTCGCCATGGTGCAGCGCCGGGGCGCGGCCCTCGGCGGCGAGGCGGCCGAGCTGGGCCGGCTGGCGGGCGAGCAGGAGATCGCCCTGCGCACCCTGGTCGCCGGTGGCCTGGTGCCCCCGCAGGGCACGTCGCGGCAGCTCGCCGAGGACGCCGAGCTCGTACGGTCCGCGGGCGCCCCGCCGCGCCCCCCGGAGGGGCCCTGCGACGTGGGCGCGCTGCTCGCACCGCACGCGGGGGCCGCCGTCTCCTACGCCGGGCCCGGCACGCCCGTCCTCCTGGAGTCGGCCGCGGCGGCGGAGCTGGCGGCCGCCGTCGGCGCCGCACTGGACAATGTCCGCGAGCACGCCGGGGACGGCGCGCGGGCCTGGATCCTGCTGGAGGACGAACCGGACGCCGTGATCGTCACCGTGCGGGACGACGGGCCCGGCATCGCCGAGGGCCGGCTGGCGGCGGCCGAACGGGAGGGGCGCATGGGCGTCGCCCTGTCGATCCGCGGCAGACTCCGGGACCTGGGCGGCAGCGCCGAGCTGCTGTCCGTGCCCGGCCAGGGCACAGAAGTCGAATTGAGAGTCCCACGGGGGAGCGAGGCCGGGAAATGAGCGACGAACAGACCGTGAAGGTCATGGTGGTCGACGACCACCCCATGTGGCGCGACGCCGTCGCCCGCGACCTGGCCGCCGCCGGGTACGACGTGGTGGCCACCGCCGGCGACGGCCCCCAGGCGGTACGCCGGGCCCAGGCCGCCGCACCCGACGTCCTGGTCCTCGACCTCAACCTGCCCGGCCTGCCCGGCGCGGCCGTCTGCAAGCAGCTGGTGGCGGACCGCCCCGAGCTGCGCGTCCTGGTGCTCTCCGCGAGCGGCGAGCACGCCGACGTCCTGGAGGCCGTCAAGTCCGGCGCCACCGGCTATCTGCTGAAGTCCGCCAGCACGGAGGAGCTCGTGGACGCCGTCCGCCGCACGGCCGTGGGCGACCCCGTCTTCACCCCGGGCCTGGCCGGGCTCGTCCTCGGCGAGTACCGCAGGCTGGCCGCCGACCCCGCCCCCGCCGCGCCCGACGAGCCCCGGGCACCCCGGCTCACCGACCGCGAGACGGAGGTCCTCCGCCTCGTCGCCAAGGGACTGTCGTACAAGCAGATCGCCGAACGGCTGGTTATTTCCCACCGGACGGTGCAGAACCATGTGCAGAACACCTTGGGCAAGCTCCAGCTGCACAACCGCGTGGAGCTCGTCCGCTACGCGATAGAGCGAGGTCTCGACGACGCCTGACCACGCGTTTCCGGCCGGGCGGCTTCGGACCCCCGGCGAACGGAAGGTGTGTCATGCGGATCGGAGTGCTCACCGGCGGCGGCGACTGCCCCGGCCTCAACGCGGTCATCCGTGCGATCGTCCGCAAGGGCGTCCAGGACCACGGTCACGACTTCATCGGCTTCAAGGACGGCTGGCGCGGCCCGCTCCACGGCTCCGCCGTCCCCCTCGGCATCCCGGCGGTACGGGGCATCCTGCCGCGCGGCGGCACGATCCTCGGATCCTCCCGCACCAACCCCTTCAAGGAGCCCGACGGCGTCCGCCGCATCACGGAGAACCTCGCCGAGCACGGCGTGGACGCCCTCATCGCCATCGGCGGCGAGGACACCCTCGGCGTCGCCGCCCGGATCGGCGGCGAGTACGGCGTCCGCTGCGTCGGCGTGCCCAAGACCATCGACAACGACCTGTCCGCCACCGACTACACCTTCGGCTTCGACACCGCCGTCAACATCGCCACCGAGGCCATCGACCGCCTCCACACCACCGCCGAGTCCCATATGCGGGTCCTCGTGGTCGAGGTCATGGGCCGGCACGCGGGCTGGATCGCCCTCCACTCCGGCCTGGCGGGCGGCGCCAACGTCATCCTCGTCCCCGAGGTGCGGTTCGATGTGGACGAGGTCTGCGGGTGGGTCACCTCCCGCTTCCGGGCGAGCTACGCCCCGATCGTGGTCGTCGCGGAGGGCGCGATGCCGCAGGACGGCGACCTGGTCCTGAAGAACGCCGCCACGCCACTGGACTCCTTCGGGCACGTCCGGCTCTCCGGGGTGGGGGAGTGGCTGGCGAAGGAGATCGAGTCCCGCACGGGGAAGGAGGCGCGGACGACCGTGCTGGGGCATGTGCAGCGGGGCGGCACGCCCAGTGCGTTCGATCGGTGGCTGGCTACGCGGTTCGGGTTGCACGCCATTTCGGCTGTGCACGAGGGGGACTTCGGCGCGATGGTCGCGCTGCGGGGTGCGGATATCGTCCGCGTTCCCTTGGCCGATGCCACGGCACGCCTGAAGACGGTGCCGTTGGCTCTGTACGAGGAGGCCAAGACGTTCTTCGGCTGACCCGCCGCGTGGGGTTTTCCGCGCCTTCGGCGCGGTCCTCCCCCACCCGCCCGCCCGATGCCCACCCACGTCATGACGTTTCGGGGTGATCGGGCGGGCGGGTGGGCGAAACCGCCGCGGTAGCGGCGGCTACACCAGGACGGCGGAGAGCAGCTCCGCCACGATCGCCGACCCGTTCAGCGTCAGCACCGACTCCGGGTGGAACTGCACACCGGCAAAGCCCGGCCCGCGCAGCGCGTGCACATCCCCCGTGCCGGGATCCCGGCACAGCTCCACGCCCTCGGCAGCGTCACCGCGCGCCGTAAACGTGTTGTAGAAGCCGACGGTCTCGGGCCGCCCGAAGAAGTCGATCCGCTCCTGCGCCCCCTGGAACGGCACGTCCTTCCGCACGATCTCCATCCCCAGCTCCGCCGCGATCAGCTCGTGCCCCAGGCACACGCCCAGCAGCCCGTGGTGGTGCCCGCGCAGCAGGTCGCCCGCCAGCCCGCGCAGCGTCCGCATCTTCGGGTCGGCGGCGTCCGACGGGTTCCCGGGGCCGGGCCCCAGCACCACCGGGCCCTCGTGGCCCAGCGCCGCCTCCCGCAGCCCGGGCTCGTCGTAGCGCCGCACCGACACCGTCAGCCCCGAGGTGCGCAGCAGATGGGCGAGCATCGCCGTGAAGGTGTCCTCGCCGTCGACGACCAGAGCGTGTCCGCTCAGCTCGGGGGCGGAGTCGGTGGAGTGCATCCGCAGCCAGAAAGGGGCCAGGTCGGCGCGGCGGGCGTCCAGCGCGCTCCGTACGCGGGGGTCGTCGGACAGCCGTACGTCCGGTGCCGTCGCCCGGCGTACGGGGCCCCGGCGCACGCCGAGGGCCGTCAGGACGCCCGCCGCCTTGGCGTGGGTCTCGGCGACCTCGCCGCGCGGGTCGGATCGGCGCACCAGCGTCGCGCCGACGCCGACCCGGAGCCGGCCGCGCCGGTCGATGTCGGCGGTGCGGATGAGGATGGGCGAGTCCAGGCTCTGGGCGCCGCCCGCGTCCCGGCCGATGAGGGCGAGGGCGCCCGCGTAGTAGCCGCGGCCGTGGGGCTCGTGGCGCTCGATGACGCGGCAGGCGTTCTGCACGGGGGAGCCGGTGACGGTCGCGGCGAACATCGTCTCGCGCAGCACGTCGCGCACGTCCAGCGAGGAGCGTCCGCGCAGCTCGTACTCGGTGTGCGCGAGGTGGGCCATCTCGCGCAGCCGGGGGCCGACGACGACGCCGCCCATGTCGCCGACGGTGCACATCATCTTCAGTTCCTCGTCGACGACCATCGAGAGCTCCTCGACCTCCTTGGGGTCGTGGAGGAAGTCGAGCAGGTCGTCGGCGGACGGGCCGCCGGCGGGATAGCGGTAGGTGCCGCTGATCGGGTTCATGACGACCGTGCCGCCCGCCATCCGGACGTGCACCTCGGGGCTGGCGCCCACCAGCGTGCGTTCGCCGGTGTGGACGATGTACGTCCAGTAGGCGCCGCGCTCGCCCGACAGCAGCCTGCGGAAGAGGGCCAGCGCGTCGGAGGCGTGGAAGCCGTGGATCTCGCCCTCGAAGGTGCGGCGGATGACGAAGTTGGCGCCCTCGCCCGTGCCGATCTCGTCCTCGACGACACGCCGGACGATCTCCGCGTATTCGTCGTCGGCCACGTCGAAGGCCCCGCCCTCCACCCGTACGTCGTGGGTGGGCAGCGCGCCGAGGACCTCCTCCAGCGGCAGCTCGTGGGCCTCGTCCGGCCGCAGGACCAGCAGGGGGGTGCCGTCGTCGCGGACGTCGAAGCCGCGCTCGCGGATCTGGCGGAAGGGCACGAGGGCCAGCGCGTCGTGCACGGGCGCGCCGTCGGCGGGCGGTCCCGCCGGGAGCGGGATGTCGGTCAGGTGCTCCACCTCGGCGACCGGGCCGGTGAGCACTTCGACGACGTCCTCCGGACGGCCGGGAGTGCGGCGGTGGAGCAGGGCGAAGGGCGGGTGGTCCGCGGCGGTGAGCCGGGCGAGGAGGGCGGCGGTGCGGGACATGGGCGGAGTTCCTTCCTGGTGGGGGAGGAACGGCCCTCGTCATTCGGCGCCGGAGACGCCGAAGGCCGCCCCTCGGGGCGGCCTTCGCGAGCGCTGGTGGGTACGCGCGTCAGTGGGCCGCCGAAGGAGCGGTCCACCACCACAGCTGGTTGGAGAGCACGTACATGAGCGGCACAGTACCCGACGGCCGGTCGCGGTGTCGCCGGTTTTCCCTGGATCTGTCTCAGTGCGTGTCTCAGAGTCCGGTCCGGCCCTTGGGTCGTCGCCGCGACCCCGTAATGTTGAGGGCGTGACCGTGAACGCTGAAATCCACGCCGGTGGCAACACCTGGCGCTCCCTGCCCGCGGCGCAGCAGCCTGACTGGCCGGACCAAGAGGCTCTGCGCGATGTGATCGCCGAGCTCGAGTCCTATCCGCCTCTCGTCTTCGCGGGCGAGTGCGACCAGCTGCGCCAGCGTCTGGGAGCCGTCGCCCGTGGAGAGGCGTTCCTGCTTCAGGGCGGCGACTGCGCCGAGGCCTTCGACGCCGTCGGCGCCGACCAGATCCGCAACAAGCTCAAGACCCTCCTCCAGATGGGCGCGGTGCTGACGTACGCCGGTTCGGTGCCGGTCGTGAAGGTCGGCCGTATCGCCGGCCAGTACAGCAAGCCGCGCTCGAAGCCGACCGAGACCCGCGACGGCGTGACCCTGCCGACCTACCGCGGCGACTCGGTCAACGGCTTCGCCTTCACCCCCGAGGCCCGTACGCCGGACCCGCAGCGGCTGAAGCGGATGTACCAGGCCTCGGCCTCCACGCTGAACCTGGTGCGCGCCTTCACCACCGGTGGCTACGCCGACCTGCGCCAGGTCCACGCCTGGAACCAGGACTTCGTGAAGTCCTCGCCCTCCGGACAGCGCTACGAGCAGCTGGCCCGCGAGATCGACCGCGCGCTGAACTTCATGAACGCCTGTGGGGTGGACCCGGAGGAGTTCAAGACCGTCGAGTTCTACGCGTCCCACGAGGCGCTGGTCCTGGACTACGAGTCCGCGCTGACCCGTGTGGACTCGCGCACCGGGCAGCTGTACGACGTCTCGGGCCACATGGTCTGGATCGGTGAGCGCACCCGGCAGCTGGACGGGGCGCACATCGAGTTCGCCTCGAAGATCCGCAACCCGATCGGGGTGAAGCTCGGGCCGACGACGACGCCCGAGGACGCGCTCACCCTCATCGAGCGGCTCGACCCCGAGCGCGAGCCGGGCCGGCTGACGTTCATCACCCGGATGGGCGCGGACAAGGTCCGCGAGAAGCTCCCCACCCTGGTGGAGAAGGTCACCGCCTCCGGTGCGCAGGTGGCCTGGATCTGCGACCCGATGCACGGCAACACCTTCGAGGCGGCCTCGGGCCACAAGACCCGCCGTTTCGACGACGTGCTGGACGAGGTCAAGGGCTTCTTCGAGGTCCACAAGGCCCTCGGCACCCACCCGGGCGGCATCCACGTCGAGCTCACCGGTGACGACGTCACCGAGTGCGTGGGCGGCGGTGACGAGATCTTCGTCGACGACCTCCACCAGCGCTACGAGACGGCGTGCGACCCCCGCCTCAACCGCAGCCAGTCCCTGGACCTGGCGTTCCTGGTCGCCGAGATGTACCGCGACCAGTAGGAACAGCGCATAGCGAGACGCCGTGGGGCGCGGATCGACGTGATCCGCGCCCCACGGCGTTGTTTTTCGGCCGCCCGGGCGGGTAAGGTAAGGGTAACCTTATTGATCAATAAGGTCTTCGGCCCTTCGTTTCCCCGGCAAGGCGGTGACCGCGTGTACGTCTGCTCGTGCTTCGGCATCACGGAGCAGCAGGTGCGCGAGCACGCGGACAAGGGGGCGTGCACCCCCCGCAAGATCGCTTCCGCCTGCAAGGCCGGCACCGACTGCGGCAGCTGTGTGCGCCGTATCCAGGCCCTGCTCGGCCGGGGCTCGTGCCCCCGCCGGGAGCTGGCCGACCAGGGGGACGTCGATGTGCTGGGCGCCGATACGGTGCTTATACCGGCCCCCGAGTCCATGGCGTCGGCCGCCGCCTAGCCGCGAGCCGGTACCGCCGCCTAGTCGCTCCCGCCGTTCTCCTGCTCGATGAACTGCGCGATGTACAGCGGCTCACCGAGTTTCTCGATCAGCTCCAGCTGGGTGTCGAGATAGTCGATGTGATCCTCCTCGTCCGCGAGGATCGACTCGAAGATATTGGCCGAGGTGATGTCGCCCTTGGCTCGCATGACCTCCACCCCGCGCCGCAGCCGGTCGATGGCCTCGACCTCTACCTGGCGGTCGGCCTGGAACATCTCGGTGATCGACTGGCCGATCCGGACGTGGAAGAGCCGCTGGTAGTTGGGCAGCGCCTCCAGGAAGATGATCCGGTCGGTCAGGACCTCCGCGTGCCGCATCTCGTCGAACGACTCGGCCCGGGTATGTGAGGCGATCTTGGTCCAGCCGTGGTGTTCCTGGAGTTTGGCGTGCAGGAAGTACTGATTGATGGCGGTCAGCTCGGCCGTCAGCTGTTCGTTGAGGAACTCGATGACCTCGGGGTCTCCCTGCATTCGCAGAGGCTCCTTCCCAGCGGGTGTCCAGCGGATTGCGCGCATCCTCGCACCACCCGGGGGAACCGTCCAGTAAGTTCACACTTAGTGGGAGTTGCCCGAATAAGGCGTGATGAGGCCCGTCCTGGGCCGTCCCCCGGTCATCAGCACCCCCATGGGTCTGACACCATTGAGCCATGGGGCTCTCGAAAAATACCGAAAGCCGCAAAGGGGAACATCTTCAGCTGCCCCCGGGGCAGCGGCTCCAGCGCGGATGGCCGGTGACGCATTACGGCCCGGTACCGAAGTTCAAGCCGGACCGCTGGGAGTTCCGTGTCTTCGGATCGACCGCCGACGGCGACAAGCGCTGCTGGACGCATGACGAATTCTCCGCGCTGCCGTATACGACGGTGGTGGCGGATCTGCACTGCGTCACGAAGTACAGCATGCTCGACGCCGAGTGGGGTGGGGTTTCGGCCCGTACGATCCTCGAACTGGCGCCGCCCGCGCCCGAGGTCACACATGTGATGGTGTGGGCCGAGTACGGCTACAGCTCGAATCTGCGGCTGTCCGACTTCACCGCGGAGCAGACCATCTTCGCCACCCACAAGGACGGCGAACTCCTCACCGCCGAGCACGGCTTCCCCGCCCGGCTGGTCGTCCCGCACCTCTACGCCTGGAAGGGCCCCAAGTGGGTGCGCGGCGTGGAGTACATGACCGCCGACCGGCGGGGCTTCTGGGAGGAGCGGGGCTACCACAACGTGGGCGACCCCTGGGGCGAGCAGCGCTACTCCTACCAGGAGCTGCCCGGCGAGGGGCCGGAGCTCTAGGCTCCGGCCGCCGGGCCGGTCAGCCGTCCCGCAGGGCCTTCAGCCGGGCCACGTCGGCGGCGTGGCCCTCCTTGCCGCCGGGCGTCTCGATCGTCAGCGGCACGCCCGCCGTCTCCGGGTGCCGGAACAGCTCGGCGAAGGGCTCGGCGCCGATATGGCCGGAACCGATGTTCTCGTGCCGGTCCTTGTGGGCGCCGACGACGTCCTTGGAGTCATTGGCGTGAATCAGCCCCAGCCGCCCCGGGCCGGTCACGGCGACCAGCTCGTCGAGCGTCCGCTTCATCCCGCCGGGCTCCGCGAGATCGTGCCCGGCCGCGAAGAGATGGCAGGTGTCGAGGCAGACGCCCAGCTTCGGATGGTGCTCCAGCGCCGCGAAGTACGGGCCGAGGTCCTCGACCAGGGAACAGAGCGAGGAGCCCTGCCCCGCCGTGGGCTCCAGCAGCAGCCGGGGGTCGTCGTCGTGGGTGAGCTCCTCCAGCAGCGGCAGCAGCCGCTCGTGGACCTGCGCCAGCGCCTCCGTACGGGCCCGCCCGCCGGTCGCCGAGCCGGTGTGGACGACGACGCCGAGCGCGCCGATCTCCCGGCCCCGGCGCAGTGAGTGCCGCAGCGAGTCCACGGACTTCTCCACGGTGGCCTCGGTGTGCGAGCCGAAATTGATCAGGTAGGGCGCGTGGACGTAGGCCGGTACGCCCTCGGCGGCGCAGACGGCCCGGAACTCCTCGTCCTGCCGGGGGTCGCCGGGCGGGGTCGCCCAGCCGCGCGGGTTGGCGACGAAGACCTGGACGGCCTCGGCGGCCAGCTCCCGCGCGTAGGACAGACCGACCTTGGCCAGCCCGCCGGCGACGGGGACATGGCCGCCTACGGGATTGCGCGCCGGGCCGGGCGGGCTGTTGTGCGTGTCGTACATGAGGTTCAGAACCCGCTCTTCAGCTTGATGATGATCGTGTCGCCCTTCGCCGCCTGCGAGCCGCCCCGCACCGACTGGCTGTCGACGGAGTCCTGCGGGAAGAAGAACGGCCGGTCGACCTTCACCTGGAAGCCCGCAGCGGTCAGGATCTGCTTGGCGACGGCCTCGCTCTTCCCGGTGACGTCCGGGACCGTGACCATCTCCTTGCCCTTGGAGACCGTGAGGGTGACGCTGTCGCCCTGGGCGGCCTTCTCGCCCTGGCCCGGGGACTGCTGGGCCACCGCGCCCTGGGGCTTGTCGGAGTACACCTGGGTGTCCGCGACCTTGACGTCGAAACCGGCGTCCCGCAGCGTGGCGGTGGCGTCCGCCAGCGGCATGCCCGTCACATTGGGCACGGGGATCTGCTTGCCCTTGCTGACGACGAGGGCCACGGCCGTGTCCGGCCGCAGCTCGGTGCCCGGCCTGGGGTCGGTGGACAGGACCGAGTCCTTGGGGGTCTCGTCGCTGAACTGCCGGGTGACGTCCCCGACCGTCAGGCCCTGGCCCTCGATCTTCTTCTTCGCCTCGGCGAAGGACAGCCCGGCGACATTGGGCACCTCGGCCTTCTGCGGGCCGCGCGAGAGGGTGATCGTGACCTTGCCGGTGTTGCGGATGCGCTCGCCCGGCTTGGGGTCGGTGGCGATGACGTGGCCGCGTTCGACGGTGTCGCTGAACGCCTGCTGCGTCTTCACGCCGAGCCCGGCCTTGTCCAGCTCGGCGGTCGCCTTGTCCTGGGTCATGTCCAGGACCGCCGGCACGGAGGTGAACTGGCCGGAGTTGATGTACCAGACGCCGGTGCCCGCCAGCACGGCCAGCAGGGCGGCCGCGACCGCGAGGACCCAGCGCCGGGACAGCCCCGCCAGCGGCCCCCGGCGCGGCCCGGGAGCAGCCGCCGCCGGGCCCGGCGGCGGGGGCGGCGGCGTCGCCGGGAGCTCCAGCCGGGTGGTGCGGTTGAGAACGTCCTCCTGCGCGGGCGGCGGCAGGGGCCGCGACGCGGCCGGGCGCGGGATGACGCTCGTACGCTCCTCGGAGCCGGCCGGGACGGCACCGGCGGCGGGGGCCGCCGCCCGCGGCGGGACCAGGTCCAGCTGCTCGTCGGACAGGGCCGCGCGCGCCTGGCGGAGCAGCCCCAGCAGGGCGGCCGCGTCGGCCGGGCGCAGCAGCGGGTCCCGGGCCGTGGCCGAGGCCACCAGGGCGTCCAGCTCCGGCGCGAGCCCCGGGACGGCGGCCGACGGGGCCGGCACGTCCTCGTGGAGGTGCTGGTAGAGCACCTGCGCGGGGGTGCCGCCGCTGTGCGGCTTGGCGCCGGTCAGCATCTCGTACAGGACGACGCCGCAGGCGTAGACGTCCGCGCGGGGATCGGCCGTGCCGTGCTCGATCTGCTCGGGCGCGAGATACGACACCGTGCCCAGGACGGCGCCGGTGCTGCTCGTGGTGTTGTTGTCCACCGCCCGGACGAGCCCGAAGTCGGCGACCTTGACGCGGCCGTCGTCGCCGATGAGCACGTTCTCCGGCTTCATGTCCCGGTGCACCAGCCCCGCGAGATGGGCGGCGCCCAGGGCGGCCAGCACGGGCTCGGCGATGTCGAGCGCGGCGCGCGGGCCCAGGGCGCCGCGCTCGCGCAGGATGTCGCGGAGGGTGCAGCCCGCCACGTACTCCATCGCCAGATAGACGTACGCGCCGTCGGTGCCCTGGTCGAAGACGCTCACCACGTTGGGGTGGTCCAGGCGGGCCACGGACTTGGCCTCGCGGATGAAACGTTCCACGAAGACGCCGTCCGCGGCGAGCGAGGGGTGCATCACCTTCAGGGCGAGCACCCGGTCGAGCCGGGTGTCCAGGGCGCGGTAGACGGTGGCCATGCCGCCCACGGCGACTCGCGCCTCGACGCGGTAGCGGCCGTCGAGCAGCTGGTCGACAAGGGGGTCGGGCAGGGTCGTATCCACGGCACACGAGTCTACGAGTCCCTGACGGGGGCCCTGCATGGCGAGCGGCTCGCTCGTCTGATCTGCAGCCGAACGGTAACAGGGGCGCGTTTTCGGGTGCGGCCCGGTGGGCCGGTTTGTGCCCACCCTCCCCCAGCTACCGCTGGGAGGTGCCCCCAGCCCCGCGGAATGCCTGCCCACAAACCAGCCGCTTACGCGAACGCCGGTCTCTCCGGATCCAGCACCGCCATGCCCTCCGCAGGAGACGACGCCTCGGCGAAGTGGCGGCGCGGGATCCGCCCCGCGCGGTGCGCGAGGCGGCCCGCCTCGACCGCGTGCCGCATCGCCTCCGCCATCAGCACCGGCTCCTGCGCCCGCGTCACCGCCGACGCCAGCATCACCGCCGCGCACCCCAGCTCCATGGCCAGCGCCGCGTCCGACGCGGTGCCCGCGCCCGCGTCCAGGATCACCGGGACGGCCGCCCGCTCGGTGATCAGCTGGAAGTTGTGGGGGTTGCGGATGCCCAGGCCCGAGCCGATGGGCGCGCCCAGCGGCATGATCGCCGCACAGCCGACGTCCTCCAGCTTGCGGGCCAGGACCGGGTCGTCGTTGGTGTACGGCAGCACGGTGAAGCCGTCGTCGACGAGGATCTCCGCGGCGTCCAGGAGCTCGATCGGGTCGGGCAGCAGCGTGCGCTCGTCGGCGATCACCTCCAGCTTGACCCAGTCCGTGCCGAGCGCCTCCCGGGCCAGCCGGGCGGTGAGGACCGCCTCGCCCGCCGTGAAGCAGCCCGCCGTGTTCGGCAGCACCCGGATGCCGTGCTTCTCCAGGACGGACAGCACGGAGCCCCGTACCGTCGCGTTTAGCCGGCGCATCGCGACCGTGGTCAGCTCCGTGCCGGAGGCCAGCAGGGCGCGCTCCAGGACGTCCAGGCTGGGGGCACCACCCGTGCCCATGATCAGCCGGGAGGTGAACGGGGTGTCCGCGATGGTGAGCAGATCGTCCGCCATCTGTGCTGATCAGCCTCCCTGTACCGCGGTGAGCACCTCGACCCGGTCGCCCTCGTCGAGGGCGGTCGCCGGCCACTGGCCCCGGGGGACCACGGCCTCGTTGACGGCGGCGGCGACCCCGCCGCGCTCGGTGGTGAGCGTCGCCACGAGCCCGTCGAGGGTCGTCCCCGCCGGGACGGTCGTCGGCTCGCCGTTGACGCTGATGATGTGCGTGGTCATGTCGCTGCCGGTCATGCGGGCTGCTCCTGAAGTGCGGGGGTGAAGCGTAGGGGGGAGAACGGGCGGGCCTCCTCGGGCAGCCGGCCGGTGGTCAGCGCCTCGGCCATCACGTCCCCGGTGACGGGGGTGAGCAGCACGCCGTTGCGGTGGTGGCCGGTGGCCGCGAAGAGGCCCGGCAGGGCGGTCGGGCCCAGCAGCGGGGCGTTGTCGGGCGAGCCGGGGCGCAGCCCGGCGAGGGTCTCCACGAGCGGCAGCTCGGTGATGCCGGGCACCAGCTCGTGGGCGTCGCGCAGCAGCTCGTAGACGCCGCCGGCCGTCACGGTCGTGTCCCAGCCGAGCTCCTCGGTCGTCGCCCCGACGACCAGCTCGCCGTTCTCGCGCGGTACGAGGTAGACGTGCCCGCCGCGCACCACGGCCCGTACGGTGCGGGAGAGGAACGGCCCGTTGACGGCCGTGTACGCGTCCGGCACGCGCAGCCTCAGGACCTGGCCCTTGACGGGGCGGACCGGCGGTACGACGTCCTCGGGCAGGCCCGCCAGCCGGCCGCTGAGGCTCCCGGCGGCCAGGACGGTCCGGTCGGCGGCGATCCGGGTGCCGTCGGCGAGCTGCGCCCCCGTGGCCCGGTCCCCGGTCAGCAGCAGCCGTACCGCCTCCGAGCGGTGGAAGGCCACGCCCTCGCGCTCGCAGGCCACCAGCAGCGCCCGGGCGAGCCGCCGGGGGTCGGTCTGGTGGTCGCCGAGGGCGTGGAGGCCGCCGCGCACGCCCGGCGCGAGCATCGGCTCCAGCCGGCGGCACTCGCGCCCGGTCAGCCACTGCGACGTAAGGCCGCAGCGCAGTTGGAGGGCGTGGAGCTCCCGCAGATGGGCCCGGTCGTCGGCGTCCAGGGCGACCGCGAGCGTCCCGCAGGCGCGGTAGCCGGTCTCCAGGCCGGCGGCCTCCTCCAGCTCGGCCGTGAAGGCCGGATAGCGCCGGGCCGAGGCCAGGTTGAGGGCGAGCAGGGTCTCCTCGCCGTAGTGGAGCTCGGTGACGGCGGCCAGCATCCCGGCGGCCACCCGGGCCGCGCCCTCGCCGGGCGCGGGGTCGGCCACGGCCACGCGCAGCCCGCGCTGGGCGGCGCGCCAGGCCGTGACCAGGCCGATCAGACCGCCGCCGATCACCAGGACGTCAGGTGTCCAGGGGGCGGGGCCGGGACGGTACGGGCGCGTGGGGCGCGCCCTGGTCCGATGTGCCGGTGTTCGATCCCCAGGGGTTCGATGCGCGTGCATGGGCGTCCAGCCCCTCCCTTCGCCGGCATGACCCGGATCAGGTTCGTACGGTCGGAGGCCGTCCAGCCTCCCTCTCAGCCCGGTCCGCCCGGGCTCCCGCGAGTGCTTGCAGCTAGCCACCCTAGTACGGCCCGAGGACCGCCCGGAAGGGCGGCCGGGCACGGTCGGCGGCCTGTATGACGCCGCCGCGGCGTGACGTTGTGTCAGAGGTCTCCTCACGCGGCGCTCCGGCGTACCGGGGTGTCGGGCCTACAGTTGATCGTGTGAGCGAGGAGACGAACACCAGCAGTGACCGGCGCGTCGTGATCGTCGGCGCGGGCATGGCCGGGGTGCAGACCGCCATCGCCCTGCGCGAACAGGGCTGGACTGCCGCGATCACCCTCCTGGGTGACGAGCCCCACCAGCCCTACGACCGGCCGCCCCTGTCCAAGTCCGTGCTGCTCGGCAAGGCCGAGGGCTCCGCCTTCGCCGTGGACTTCGACTCGCTCGGCATCGACCTGCGGCTCGGCCTCGCGGCCACCGGCCTGCGCGCCGCCGAGCACGTCCTGGACACCGCCGAGGGGCCCCTCGGCTACGACGTCCTGGTCGTCGCCACCGGCGCCGAGCCCATCGGCCTGCCCGGCGCCGGGGACCTGCCCGGCGTCCACGTCCTGCGCACCGTCGACGACGCCGAGCGGCTGCGCCCCGTCCTCGCCCGGCAGCAGGACATCGTCGCCGTCGGAGCGGGCTGGATCGGCGCCGAGTTCGCCACCGCCGCCCGGGAGGCGGGCTGCCGGGTGACGGTGGTCGAGGCCGCCGACCGGCCGCTCGCGGGCGCCATGCCCGCCGAGGTCGCCACCCACATGGTCGACTGGTACGCCCACAGCGGCGCCCGGCTGCTGACCGGCGCCCGGGTCACGGCCGTCGAACCCGGCGCGGTCGTCCTCGACGACGGCACCCGGCTGCCCGCCGACGCGGTCGTCGTCGGCATCGGGGCGCGCCCCGCCACGGGCTGGCTCGCGGGCTCGGGCATCGAGCTGGCGGCGGACCGCTCCGTCGTCACCGACGACCGGCTGCGCACCTCGCTGCCGGACGTCTACGCGGTCGGCGACTGCGCCTCCTTCCCCTCGGCCCGCTACGGCGAGCGGCTGCTGGTCCACCACTGGGACAACGCCCTCCAGGGCCCCCGGACCGTCGCCGAGAACATCGTCCACGGACCCGAGGAGGGCTCGGTCTACGACCCGGTGCCGTACTTCTGGTCCGAGCAGTTCGGCCGGTTCGTGCAGTACGCGGGGCACCACGCGGCCGCCGACGAGCTCGTCTGGCGGGGCAATCCCTCCGGCGCGGCCTGGACGGTGTGCTGGCTGCGCTCGGGCGTCCTGGTGGCCCTGCTGGCCGTGGGGCGGCCGCGCGATCTGGCCCAGGGGCGCAAGCTCATCGAGAAGGGCGCGGTCCTGGACCGGGCCAGGGCGGCGGACGCGTCCGTTCCGCTGAAGGCCGCAGTGGTCTGAGGCCCCTCCGAGGCGGTCCGGGGCGGGTCCGGGGGCCCTCCGAGGGGGGGCCGGTGGGGTGGCCGGGGCCCGGCTCGGGTCAACCCGGCTACCGGCTGTCAGTCCCGGATGGCAGGCTTGTCCCGTGACCGAGATTGACGTGAAGATCGATGCGCTTGTGCCCGCCTGGCTCAACCTCCCCGACATCGGGGAGATGCTGGGCATCGAGGTGACGCGCGTCCGGCAGCTGGTCAAGGAGGGCCAGCTGATCGCCGTACGCCGTGGCGAGAACCGTGTGCTCATGGTGCCCGCCGCCTTCATCAGCGAGGGCAAGGTCGTCAAGGGCCTCGCCGGCACCCTGACGCTGCTTCGGGACGACGGCTTCAGCGACGAGGAAATGATCGAGTGGCTGTTCACCCCCGACCCGACCCTGCCCGGCACCCCCGCGGAGGCGCTGAGCGAGAATCGTGGCACGGAGGTGAAGCGCCGCGCCCAGGCGCTCGCCGTCTGACCTTTCCGTAGCACCGCCTGTAGCACCGTCCGGTGTGCGGGCGCGGGGTCCTGCCCCGCGCCCGCACACCACCCACCGGGGGGAGAAGCACCCGATGTCCGTCACCGCGCGCGAGCGGCTCGCCGAGGCCCGGCTGTATCTGTGCACCGACGCGCGCAAGCGCCAGGGCGACCTGCCGGAGTTCCTCGACGCGGTCCTCTCCTCCGGAGTGGACATCGTCCAGCTCCGCGACAAGGGCATGGAGGCGGGGGAGGAGCTCGAGCACCTCGCCGTCTTCGCCGAGGCCGCCCGTCGCCACGGCAAGCTGTTCGCGGTCAACGACCGCGCCGACGTCGCCCATGCCGCCGGCTCCGGCGTCCTCCACCTGGGCCAGGGCGATCTGCCCGTGCCCGCCGCCCGGGCGATCCTCGGCGACGAGGTCCTGATCGGCCGCTCGACGCACGCCGAGGCCGAGGTGGCCGCCGCCGTCGCCGAGCCCGGCGTGGACTACTTCTGCACCGGCCCCTGCTGGCCCACGCCCACCAAGCCCGGCCGCCACGCCCCTGGCCTCGACCTCGTGCGCCACGCGACCTCCCTCGCGCCCGCCCGGCCGTGGTTCGCCATCGGCGGCATCGACGCGGGCAATCTGGAGCAGGTGCTGGACGCGGGCGCGCGCCGCGTGGTCGTGGTCCGCGCGATCACCGAGGCGGACGACCCGGGCGAGGCGGCCGCGCGGCTGGCCAAGCGCGTCCGCGCCTACGACGTGTGACCGACGCTGTCCAACGAGCCACTGTCCAAGGAGTGGGACAGATCATGGACATCCGCCGGATCAAACGGGCATAACACCATTCTTGGTTGGGGCGTCCACCGCACCGCTGGTTAACTTGCCGGTATGGCCCTTGGCACTGCCTCCACCAGGACAGACCACGCGCGCACCGTCCGTGAGCTGCTCGCCTCCGGCGAGCGCTCGTACTCGTTCGAGTTCGCCGCCCCCAGGACGGAGAAGGGCGAACGGACCCTGTGGGACGCCATCCGGCGCATCGAAGCCGTCGCCCCCACGTTCGTCTCCGTCACCTACGGCGCCGGCGGCTCCTCCCGTGAGGGCACGGTCCGCGCCACCGAGCGCATCGCCACCGACACCACCCTCACCCCCGTCGCCCATCTGACGGCCGTCGAGCACTCGGTCGCCGAACTGCGCAACGTCATCGGGCAGTACGCCGACGTGGGCATCCGCAACATGCTCGCGCTGCGCGGCGACCCGCCCGGCGACCCCATGGGCGAGTGGGTGCGCCACCCCGAGGGCGTCCGGTACGCCGCCGAGCTCGTCCGGCTCATCAAGGAGTCCGGCGACTTCTGCGTGGGCGTCGCCGCCTTCCCCGAGATGCACCCCCGCTCCACGGACTGGGACGCGGACATCCGGCACTTCGTGGACAAGTGCCGGGCGGGCGCCGACTTCGCCATCACCCAGATGTTCTTCCACCCGGAGGACTATCTGCGGCTGCGCGACCGGGTCGCGGCGGCCGGCTGCGACACCCCGATCATCCCGGAAATCATGCCCGTCACCAACGTGCGGCAGATCGAACGATTCGCACAGCTCAGCAACGCGGCGTTCCCCTCGGAGCTCGCCGATCGGATCCTCGCGGTCAAGGACGACACGGCCGCTGTACGCTCAATCGGGATCGAGTACGCGACGGACTTGTGTGCTCGGTTGATGGCCGAGGAGATTCCCGGGTTGCATTTCATTACCCTGAACCACTCCACGGCCACGTTGGAGATCTACCAGAACCTGGGACTGCACCAGCGGTCCTGACGGCCGGCCGGCGACGGCGGCCGTACGAGAGGGGCGTTGGATGGGCTGGACGGTCCTCTACATCGCGTTCGGCGTCGTCGCGCTCTGGCTGCTCGCCGAGGTGCTGCTGCAGTACAAGGCGCGGCTGCGCTGGCGGCTGCTCGCCTTCACCGGCTTCCTCGGCGTGGTCGCCGGCGTGATCGTGCCGTCCGTGGTCGTCATCATCATCGGCGCCCTCGCCTTCGGGGTGGGGCAGACCTTTGTGACGCTCTCGTTCCGGCGCGGCTTCTCCCGCGGCTGGGCCCTCCGCCGGGGCAAGGCCGACGACGGCGACGGCGCCGGGCCGGCCGGTCCCGCACCGGCGAAGTCCCCGGCGGGCGGCGGCCGCGCGGCACGGCGACGCAAGGGCGGCGAGCGCGTCCCGGCTCCGGCCCCGGCCGGGCCTCCGCCGGCCGCCTCCGACCTGACCCTGCCCGCCTCCGGCCCCGACGCCCTGCCGACGGTCCCCGCCGGCGCCGCGGGCATGCCGGACCCGATGCCGGGCGTCCCCCAGCAGCCGACCGCCGAACAGCCCCACCTTATGGGCCACGACATGGGCCACGGCGCCCCGCGCGGCGCCGACTTCGGCCCGTACGGCGGCGCGCCCGCCCAGGGCGGCTACGACCCCGCCCAGAGTGGCTACGACAGCGGCGCCTTCGACTACGGGCAGGCCCAGGGCCAGTACGCGTCCTACTCCGACCCGTACATCGGCAACCGTCCCCCGTCCTACGAGACGTACGACGCCTACGGTCAGCAGCAGCCCTACCCCCAGCAGCAGTACGGTGTCGGCGCCTACTCGGCGGGCGCGTACGCCCCCCAGCAGTACGACACGGACACCCCGCCCGGCGGGGTCTGGGTGCCGCAGCAGCGGGACACCGACACCCCGGGCACCCCGGCGGCCCCGCCCGAGCAGAACCCGCCGCCGTACGGCCACGGGTACGACGAACAGCACTACCGCTACTGAGCGCTACCGGCCGCTGAAGGACCGGCGGGCTCCGGCGTCCTACTGGGAGCCGCGCCAGTCGGACCCGGAGACGACCAGGCCCGCGACCATCGCCCCCGACATCCCGGCGTGCGCCAGCCCGCCGCCGGGGTGGGCGAAGCCGCCCACCAGGTGGAGCCCGGGCAGCCGGGTGAGATTGCCCGGCCGCAGGAACGCCCCCCGCGCGCCGGCCAGTACGGGCGCGGGCACCCCGCCGCCCTCGGCCCCGGTCGCCGCCTCCGTGTCGGCGGGGGTGCGGACCCCGCGCCACAGCTTCCGCTCCGCGAGATCCGGGATCGCCGCCTTCGCGGCCTCGACCATCCGGTCCGCGAACTCCCTGGCGATCCGCTTGTCACGCCAGTCGACGCGCTCGCCGTGCGGCGCGACCGTGGCCGTGAGGGTCACGGCCTCGTACCCGTCGGCGGGGACGGTCGCCGGGTCGCCCGGCCGGAGCACGGTCACCGTCGGTCGGTAGAAGCGCGCGGCGGCGGTGCCGAAGACCGCGTCCAGCTCCGCCGCGCGGTCACCGCCGTGGACGACCGTACGGTGCGCGGTGCCCTCGGGGCGGGCGCCGGAGAGCGCCAGGAGCACGCTGAACCTTCCCGGGGGCACGGGCGCCGAAGGCGCCGGCGCGGACTCCACCGCGCCCGGCGCGAGGGCCGCCAGCCGGGCGGGGGAGACCCCGGCCACCACCACGTCCGCCTCGGCCACGCTTCCGTCGGCCAGCCGCACCCCGGCCGCGCGCCCGTCCTTCTCCACGACGCCGACGACGCCGGAACCGAAATGGAACTCCACGCGCCGCGCCAGGCACCGCTCGTAGAGCGCGTCCGCGAGCGCGCGCATGCCGCCGGTCACATACCAGCTGCCGAAGGTCTGCTCCATGTACGGCAGGACCGTCGCGCTCCCGGGCGCGTGGCGCGGGTCGAGCCCATAGGCGAGGGCGTGGCTCTCCAGCAGGGCGATCAGACGCGGGTCCGTCAGCTCCCGTTCGGCGACGGAGGCGAGCGTCACCGGCACCGGGCGGCGGAACAGCCCCTTGCGGTGGGGCAGCGCCGGATACGGATCGCGGCCCAGGGCCTCGGCGCGCTCCGCGCGCAGCGGCTCCTCCAGCAACGGGCGCCGCGTCGCGTCCCACACCTCGCGCGCCCGGTTGACCAGCTCGCTCCACCGCTCGCCCGCGCCCGGGCCCACCGCCGCGTCGAGCGCGGCGACGACACCGGCCCGGGAGGCGTTGGGCAGCGTGAAGTCCGTCCCGTCGGGGAAGAGGTGGCGGCTCGCCGGGTCGACCTGGACGAGCCCGACGCTCTGCTCCAGCGACTCCTTGCCGGTCTTGACGAACAGGTCGCGGTAGACGGCGGGCAGGTGCAGGAGGGTGGGGCCGGTGTCGAAGACGAAGCCGTCGCGGGTGAGGCGTCCGACGCCTCCGCCGTGCGTTTCCGCCTGCTCGTACACGGCCACGCCGTGGCCTGCGACGGCGAGCCGGGCGGCGGCTGCCATGGCGCCCATACCCGCGCCGATTACTGCGATCCGTGCCATGGTTTTGAGCCTATCGGGGCGGTGGGGATGCCCCTGACCCGCCCTTTCTCCCCCAGCTACCGCTGGGAGGCGTCCTCAAACGCCGGACGGGCTCATTTGACCCCTCCGCCGTTCACGACGGCGCCGCAGGAACGCCCGTACCCGCTTCCAGAGGAAGACCACCACCCCGATACCCGCCGCCAGCAACGTCCCCGCGATGATCGCCGCCGCGAGCGGATGGAAGATCGCGAACACGATCAGGGCCGCGACGCCCAGATCCTCCGCCAGGCTCAGCACGATGTTGCTCGCCGGCTCCGGCGACGTATTGACCGCCATGCGCGTGCCCGCCTTCACCAGGTGGCTCAGCAGCGCGGCCGAGCCGCCCACCGCGCCCGCCGCGAGCTCCGGCAGGGAGCCGTGCTGGCCGGCCAGCAGCGCGCCCACCACGGCTCCGGCGATCGGCCGGACGACGGTGTGGACCGCGTCCCAGACCGTGTCCACGTACGGGATCTTGTCGGCGACGGCCTCGCAGAGGAAGAGCACGCCCGCCACGATGAGGACGTCGGGGCGCTGGAGCGCGCCGGGCACGTCGTCGCTCACCCCCGTCGCGCCGAGCAGACCGAGCAGGAGGACCACGGCATAGGCGTTGATACCGCTGGCCCAGCCGCTTGTGAAAACCAAAGGAAGCACCGACACGCGGATGATCGTAACCGCCGTCCCGAGGCGGCCTGAGTACGCGTACTCAGGGACGGAGATGAGTACGCGCGCGGATGGGGCGCACCCCGTCGGGGCGGAAGAGTGGTGGTCGCGGAAGGGACCGCCGGAGCCGGCACCGCCGATACGGGGCGGCGGAACGGCGCACGGCGGACCCTGACGCGACCGGGGGAGACACGGGGGAACGCCGGCCCGGTGCGGACCGAGGGGGATCGGACCGCACCGGGCCGGCGGACGTTCGCGCGCTAGCGGCCGGCGCCGCTCACCCGCCCCTGCAACAGCCGCGACAGCGCCGAGTGCACCTCGTCGATCGACCGTTCCGGCTGGAACGACTGCCAGTCCAGCGCCGCCACCAGCACCATGCCGAACAGCGCCGACGCCGTCAGCGGGATGTCCAGCTCCGTGCTCAGCTCGCCCGCCGCGACCGCTTCCGTGAGGACGGACTCGATGACGGCGATCGCCTTCTGGCGCACCTGCATCAGCGTCGACTGCCAGGCCCGGTTGGTGCGCCACAGCTCGGCCACGTAGAGCTGGGTGAGCGAGGGGTAGCGGGTGATGAAGTCCAGGCCCGCCCGGATCATCGCGTCCAGGGCGTCGACCTGGCTGCCGCCGCGCTCGGCGGTCTCGTCGGCGGCGGCCTGGAGGGAGTCGGTCAGCAGCTCGATGCCGTGCCGCAGCAGCTCCTCGAAGAGCACGGTCTTGCTGGCGAAGTTGTAGTAGACCGTCCCCTTGGCGACGCCGGCGCGCTCGGCGATCTCGTCCACCGTGGTGGAGGAGAAACCCTGTTCGGCGATGAGGGTGACCGCTGCCTCGAAGAGCTTGCGTCGAGTGTTCTGCCGGCGCGTACCGCTGCTGTCCATGAGGGTGATTCTCCCTGTACCGGGTGTATTCGCGCTCACAGGCTCAGCTCCGGGTGCAGCCGGTCCACGGACCAGACCTGCTTGCCCCGCGCCGACCAGGCGGTCAGGGCCAGGGCCGCGGCGGTGAAGGCCGCCAGGACGCCGCACGCCTGCCAGACGGGGGCGAGCCCGCCGCCGGTGATGAGGTGGCGCAGCCCCTGGACGACGTAACTCATCGGCAGGAAGGGGTGGATCGCGTTGAAGAACGCGGGGCTGGTCTGCACCGGATAGGTGCCGCCCGCCGAGGTCAGCTGGAGCATCAGCAGGGCGAGGACGAGGATGCGCCCGGCGGGCCCGAAGCGGGCGTTCAGCCACTGGACGACGGCCGCGAAACACGCGACGACGAGGACGAGGAAGCCCACCGTGCCCGCCGCCCGTTCCGGCCGCAGGCCCAGCGCCCAGTGGAGGACGGCCAGCAGCGCGGCCACCTGGAGGACGCCGACGGCGACGACGGGCAGCCAGCCCGCCAGCGCGATCCGCCAGGCGGAGGCGCCGGCGGCCAGCGCGCGCCGGTTGAGGGGCTGGATCAGCATGTAGGCGACCATCGCGCCCACCCAGAGCGAGAGCGGGATGAAGTACGGGGCGAATCCGGTGCCGTAGTCGGGGGCCTTGTGGAGCGCCTTGGAGGCCAGGGCGACCGGGTCCGCCATCACTTCGGTGCGGGTGTCGCGGTCCTTCTTGCCGTAGTCGGGGATCTTCGCGGCGCCGTCGTGGAGGCCGCCCGCGAGCCGAGTGGAGCCGTCGGACAGCTTGACCATGCCGCCCTGGAGCGTGTCCGCGCCCTCGCGCAGCCTGCCGATGCCGTCGTCGAGGTCGGCGGCGCCCGTGGTGGCGGTGCCGAGGCCGTCGCGCAGCTTTCCGGCGCCCGCGCTGAGGCGGCCGGCGCCCTCGGCCACCTGCTGGGCGCCGTCGTTGAGGGCGTTGACCTTCTGTACGGCGCCGTCGATGTCCCGCGCCAGATTGGGGGCCTCGTCGGCGAGCCGTTCGGCGGCGGCGCGCAGGGCGTCCAGTTGCCCGGGGAGCCGGTCGAGCTCGCCGTTCTCGTTCCGCATGAGCGCGTCGAGCTTCTCGGCGCCCTCGGCCGACTGCCGCGCGGCGAACACGGCCTTCTTCAGGGCCGGGCAGAAGTCTCCCGTCGCGCCGGTGCCGGTTCCGGTGCCGGTTCCGGTGGCGCACAGCCTGTCGTACGCGGCGGACAAGTCGTCCGCGCCGCGCCTGCCGGCCCTGGCGAGCGGGCCCGTGACGGCCGGGGAGGGGAGGTCGGCCAGGTGCTCGCGGACGGTCCGCGCCTCGCGGGCGACGCCGCGGGCGGCCTCCCCGATCTCGCCCGCGTGCTCCTTGGCGAACGCGCCCTCCTTGCCGGCGACGCCGTTCACCTTGTCGGCCAGCTGCCGGGTGCCGTCCGCCACCTTCGAGGCGCCGGTGGCCAGTTGCCGCGCGGCGGAGTCCAGGGTGCCCGCGCCGGTGTGCAGCCGGTCCACGCCCTGCTCCAGCTCGCCGCTGCCGTGCCGGGCGCGGGTCAGGCCGTCCTTGAGGTCCCCGGCGCCCTTGCGGGCCTCGCCGATGCCCTCGCCGAGCCGGTCGGCGCCGTTCGCCGCCTCCTCCGTCTTTCCGTGGAGGCCGGAGAAGGAGACGAAGATCTTGTCGTAGAAGGAACGCGACGTCCTGCGGGACGCGGCGGCGCGGACCTCGGAGAAGACCGAGCGGGAGATCTGGCCGACGATGTAGTTGTTCGCGTCGTTCGTACGGACCTGGAGCGCGCCGGTCACGGGGGAGTCGCCCGAACTGGAGGCGAGCAGCTTGCTGAAGTCGGCCGGGATGGTCAGCGACAGGTAGTATGTCCCCTTTTCGACCCCCTTGCGGGCCTCGGCGGCGCTCGTCTCGTGCCACTGGAAGGACTTGGAGTCGCGCAGGCCCTTGACGATCGAGTCGCCCGCCGCCAGCCGCCCACCGTCCACGGTCGTGCCCCGGTCGGCGTTGACCAGCGCCACCGGCACCTTGTCGAGCCGCCCGTAGGGGTCCCAGAAGGACCACAGGTACAACGCGCCGTAGAGGAGAGGCAGCAGGAGGAGGGCGACGAGCGCGGCGCGCGGCAGCCGGCCCCTCCCGAATCGTTTCAGCTCAAGGACGGCCAATTTCGGCGAGCGCATCCGCCGCTCCCTTCGGGGCCTGTGACATGGTCGGGGCGGTGCGGACGACCACCGCGTCGCCCGGCGGCGCCTCCGCGCACACCGCGAGCACGGTCGTACCGGCCCCGGCGAGCGAGCGCAGCAGCGCCCACACCCGGTCGCGTTCGGCGGCCGTGAGTTTGAGGTCGGTGTCGTCGACCGCGACGAGCCGGGGCGCGCCGACGAGCGCGAGGGCCAGCGCCAGCCGCAGCGCCTCCAGCCGCCCCAGGTCCCGTACGGCCGTGCCGGCGCCCTTGGGCAGCGCGGACACGTCCAGCCCGGCGGCCGTGAGCACGGCCTCGTTACGGGCCGACTCCCGCGCCGCCTTCTCCGCCCCGGTGCGGAACAGCGTGCCGGTGTGGAACAGCGCGCCGGGCGAGGTGCCGAACCTCCGCTGGAGCAGTGCCCGTTCGCGCAGGTGCTCGCCGACGGTCAGGGAGCCGTCGAGCTCGGCGACGCCCGGGACGTGCGCGAGGGCGCTCACGCGCCGGACGGCCGCCATCCGCCGGGGCAGGGCCAGGCCCGCGACCTCGGCGCGTCCGGCGGACGGCCGCATACGGCCGGTGAGAGTGAGCAGGAGACAGGTGCGGCCCGAGCCGGAGGGGCCCTCGACGGCCACGAGCGAACCGGGTGGCGCGTCGACGTCCACCGCGCGGAACGCCCAGCCGCGCGGCCCCCGGACGCCGAGGCCCTCCGCCACGATCGCGGCTCCGTGCGGGGTGCCGTGCGGGGTGCCGTCCTTGCCGTCCACAGGACCTCCAGGCAATCTTGGACTGACTGGTCAGTGCAAAAGTATGCGGATTGCTCCCCTCCTCCGTCAACCCCGGTCCGGCGTCAGGGAGTTCGTGCAGGTCGTGGCCGGTTCGCGCGGGTGCGGGAGGGCGCGTGGCGAGAGGTGGGGGGTCGTGAGCTCCGGCCCATTAGGCTGGTGCCGCCCGACGTCAGTCACCCGCCGAGGAGTCACCCGCCGTGTCAGACCCGCTGCGCCCCCGGGCGTCCCTCCGTACCGCCGTGGTCTGGGAGGTCCTGAAGGACGCCCTCGACCGCCGGGTCAAGGCCGCCGGCCGGGAGGCCCTGGAGATCCTCGACACCGGTGGCGGGTCCGGCAAGTTCGCGGTGCCGCTCGCCCGGCTCGGCCACCACGTCACCGTCGTCGACCCCAGCCCCAACGCGCTGTTCGCGCTGGAGCGCAGGGCCGCCGAGGCCGGGGTCGCCGAGTGGGTACGAGGTGTCCAGGGCGACGCGCACGGCCTGTTCGACGTCGTCGACCGCGGCGGCTTCGACGTCGTGCTCTGCCACGGCGTGCTGGAGTACGTCGAGGACCCCGCCGACAGCGTCCGCAACGTCGTCGCGGCGCTCCGCCCGGGCGGCACCCTCAGCCTGCTCGCCGCCGGCCTCGGCGGCGCCGTGCTCGCCCGCGCCCTCGCCGGGCACTTCACCGAGGCCCACCAGGCCCTCGCCGACCCCTCCGGCCACTGGGGCGCCGGCGACCCGCTCACCCGCCGCTTCAGCGCCGAGCAGCTCTCCGGCCTCGTCGGCGACGCGGGCCTGGAAGTCTCCGCGGTGCACGGCGTGCGCGTCTTCGCCGACTTGGTGCCCGGCGTGCTCGTCGACCACGAGCCCGGCGCGCTGGACGCGCTGCTGCGACTGGAGGCCGCCGCGGCCGAACTGCCGGCCTTCCACTCCATCGCCACCCAGCTGCACGTCCTGGCCGAGCGGGACTGACTCCACCCCTCGGACAGACCCCACCCGATCAGCTCGTTCGCCCCGTATGATCGGGGGACACCGTCCGGCATGGCCGATCGGCAGGCAGGGAATGTACGTCCCGACGGCATCGATCGCCACCCCGGGGCCGGTGGCCGAATTGGCGCAGAGGGGCGGGTTTCACGGGGGCGATTCCCTGCCTATCCTGAAAGGGTCGCACCCGGTCGCCCCCCGCGACCGACGAGTAGGAGGACTCCGTGCCGCTCTCGGAGCACGAGCAGCGCATGCTCGAGCAGATGGAGCGAGCGCTGTACGCCGAAGATCCCAAGTTCGCCACGGCGCTCGAGGGCAGCGGCCTGCGCACGTACACCCGGCGACGGGTCTACCAGGCGGTCGCGGGTTTTCTGGTGGGCATCGCGCTCCTCATGGCCGGAATGGTCACCCAGCGGATCTGGATCAGCGTGGCGGGCTTCCTCGTCATGCTGGGCTGCGCCGTCCTCGCGGTGACGGGCTGGCGCAAGGCGCCGAGGCCCGGTGTCCGGCGCGTCGGCGGGCCCGGTGGGCCCGCGGGCATGGCACGGCGGCCGGTCGGCCGCCGGCGCGGCATGATGGACCGCATCGAACAGCGGTGGCAGCGACGACGGGATGAGCAGGGGCACTAGCCCGCTTTGTCTTTACGCGTGGGGCCGGGACGGATGTCCTGGCCCCACGGGCGTATGCGGGGCTGATTTCAGCCCGTGGGGGCACCTCCCAGCGGTAGCTGGGGGAGTGAGGACACGCGGCGGAGCCGCATATCGATTACGGCGGGAAGGGGCGGGATCGGGGAATGGCCCGCCGCAGGCGCGCACCCGCCCTCGCCCAGACCGTCCCGCACGCCCAGACAACCCGCACCGCCGACCGCGGCGCCACAACCGCCCGCACCCGCGCCCGGCGCCCCGCAGAGGCCCGCAGCCCCGCCCGCGCGGCCTCGACGTCGGCGACGGCCGCCGCCTCGGTCGGCTGCGGCGACGGAGCGTAGAGCGCCTGCTCGACCGCCGTCGCCAGCCGCCCCACCGCCTCCGCCGGCGGCCCGGCCAGCCGGGCGTCCCGGACGATGCGGGCCGCCGCCATCCTGGGGGTCAGGGAGTCGTCCGGCGGGATGCCGTAGTCCCACGCGGAGTCGGTCAGCTCGCGCCAGGCGGCCAGCGGGCGCGGGCCGGCCCGGCCGTCGAGCCGCCGGGCGCGGGTCCGTCTCCGCCACAGATGGGGCAGCGTGGGCAGCAGCAGGGCGGCCAGCGCGGCCACGAGGACGCCGGCCAGGGCGAGCGGCGACGTACCGCCGGAGACTTCGCCGGTCTCCGCCCGCTGGACGGCGCCGGGGCAGCCGTCGAGCTTCTTCAGCTCGGGCGGGCAGCCGCCGTTCGCCGAGGGTGCCGGTTGCGGCGCTCTGGTCCGGCCGGGCTCCGGGGCCGGGACGCCCGGGTCGGGGGCGGCAGGAGCCTGCGCGACCGTGTACTCGGGCGGGGTGCCACGGCTCGGAGTGGGCTCGAACCGCGTCCACCCGGCGCCCTCGAAGTACAGCTCGGGCCAGGCGTGCGCGTCCTTGGTGCCGACCGACACCGTGCCGTCCGGCTGCGGGGTGCCCGGGGTGAAGCCGACGGCCACGCGCGCGGGGATGCCCAGCGTCCTCGCCATGGCGGCCATGGCGAAGGAGAAGTGGACGCAGAAGCCCTGCTTCTCCTCCAGGAAGCGCGCTATGGCGTCGGGGCCGCTGCCCGAACGCACCTCCGTGTCATAGCGGAAGCCACCGCTCGCGGCGAACCAGTCCTGGAGCTTCACCGCCTGCTGGTAGGAGTCGGTGGCGCCGGCGGTCACCTTCCGGGCCGTGTCCGCCACGACCTTGGGCATCACGGAGGGCACCCGCGTGTATTCGCGCAGCAGTTGCTCCGGGGGCGCGGGAGCGGCCGCGAGCTGAGCGGACGTCGGCTCCACGAGCAGCCCCGACACCTGATAGCGCACGCCTCGCGTGGTCTGGCCGTGGTCGCCGACCAGCGCCCGGCCCTCCGGCTCGTACCGCCACTGGCCCGGCACCCGCACCCGCTCGGCCGGATACGGCAGGGGCAGATAGTTCTGGCCGTAGCCGTCGGAGGCCGCGACGGAGACGCCGATCCGGGCCGTACGGACCCCGGCGGCCAGGCCGGCGGGGGTGGGCAGCGGGTCGGGCACATCGGTGATGCGCCGCTCGGAGGCGCGCCATGACGCACCGTCGAACCGGTCGAGGGCGACGATGCGCAGGTACAGGTCCTGGACGGACGGCGCGGACGTGCGGTAGCGCAGCAGCTCCCGGTTCTCCGGCTGGTTGAGGCTGTTCTGGAGCGACACCAGCGGGTTGACCGCGGAGATGGTGCCGCCCTCGGAGCCGGGGCCATCGCCCGTGCCGCGCGCCGCCAGCAGCCCGCCGTCGATCGAGGGCAGCGCGACCGGGAGCGCCAGGGCGAGCCCCAGCGCGAGCGCCCCGATGCGCCGCCCGGTGCGCACCGGGGCCAGGGCCGGGCCGCCGCCCGCCGCGAGGCCCGCGGCGGCGCCGGGCGGGGCGCCGCCCGTGCCGCCGAACACCCTGCCCCAGCGCGCGAGCCGGTCCCGGCCTTCGGCCAGGAGCAGCAGCAGATAGCCGGCCGCCGCCGCGAGGAACCACAGCCAGTCCGCGCTGCCCTTGGACAGCCCGGCGCCGACCGAGTAGAGCGCGAGCAGGGGCAGGCCCGCCGGGGCGGCGCCGCGGAAAGTGACCGCCAGGGCGTCCACCACCAGCCCGACCACCAGGACGCCGCCGATCAGCAGCAGCCGGATGGCGGTCGTCGCGGGCGCGGGGATGGCGTACTGCCCGACGTCGGACACGCCCTGCCGCAGCAGCCGGCTGAATTCCTCGAAGGCGTCGGGGCCCGGCAGCACCCCGCCGACGGCCCGTTCGCGGGCGAAGACGAGTGTGAGCAGGAGCAGGGCGACCAGGGCCTGCGCCGCGACCGTCAGCCAGCGGGCCAGCGGCACCCGGCGTGCCGCCACGCCGACCGCCGTCTGGACGCACAGCAGGAACGCGGCCTGGAGGATCCACACGGTCCGGTCGACCAGGGGCAGCATCGCGCAGGCCGCCCCCAGCGTGGCCAGCACCCCACAAACCGCCAACCGCACCCGCCCACTCACGCCCGGCCCCCCGCTTCGCCGCTGCCGCTTGCCTTGGGGGCTGCCCCGGTCTGTGCCGCGCCGCTCACTGCTTCGGCTCCCGTGTGCCCCCGGCCGTAGCGGAGGCCGCCGCGCCACCCGCCGCAGGCTCGGCGCCCGGCCCCGGACGGACGTCCGTCGTCGCACCCGGCCCCGGGCCACGGCCCGCCGCGCCGGCACCCGGCGCGCCGGGCATACCGCTCGGGGAGCCCGCCGCCGAGCCGTAGCCGTATTCCGCCGCGGCCGCCGGGCCCGTCACACCATCCGGCCCGCCCAGGCCGCCCACCAGGCCGGTGTCGGCACCGGGGCGGCGGCCCGCCGCGCCGGCACCCGGCGCCCACACCCCGTCCGCCCCATACGTCGGCCATCCGTCCACTGTCCCCGGCACGGCCGCCGTGCCATAGGCCTCGCCCGGCGCACCCATCGCTCCCGGCGAGGCCGCCAGCCGCCACAGGTCGGGCAGTGCCGTGCCCGGGGCGACGGGCAGGGCCGTCCAGCCCGCGTCGCGCAGGACGCGCAGCCGCTCGTCGGCCGCGCGCCGGGCCGGGCCGCCCTCGGGGGCGCCCGCCCAGGCGGCCGCGTCCAGGACGAAGGCGACCGCCGTGCCGCCGCGTGGGCGCATCCGGGCGGCCAGTGCCGCCTGGGCCTCGTCCAGGTCGCCCAGGAACGCCACCAGCAGGCCCTCCCCGTCGGCGCCGCGCAGTGCCTCGTGGGCGGGGGACAGGTCGGTGTCCTCGGAGTGGTCGATCACGGCGAGGGCGTCCAGCATCAGGCCGGCGGCGCCGGACGGGTCGGGGGAGGAGCTCGCGTAGCCGCCGGGGGCGTCGTGGCCCGGCAGGGAGCTGCCCGTGTCGGTCAGCAGCCGGACCGTGAAGCCCCGCTCCAGGAGGTGCGACGCCACCGAGGCCGCCCCCGAGACGGCCCACTCGAAGGGCGAGTCGGGCCCGGCGCCCTCGTAGGCGACGGCCCGGGTGTCCAGCAGCACCGTGCAGTGCGCGCGCCGCGGCCGTTCCTCGCGGCGCACCATCAGCTCGCCGTAGCGGGCGGTGGAGCGCCAGTGGACCCGGCGCAGATCGTCGCCGTGCCGGTAGCCGCGCGGAATGACGTCGTCCTCCCCGGCGAGGGCGAGGACGCGGTACCGGCCGTCGCCGTGGCCCGCCGCCTCGCCGCCCAGGCGCACCGGAGGCAGCCGGTCGACGCGCGGCACGACGGTCAGGGTGTCGTACGCGCTGAAGCCCCGGGTCAGCTCGCACATCCCGAACGGGTCCGTCAGCCGCAGCTGGAGCGGGCCCAGGGGGTAGCGGCCGCGCAGATCGGCGCGGACCCGGTAGGAGACCTCGCGCCGCCCGCCCGGCTCCATCCGGTCCAGGACGAAGCGGGGGCGCGGGCCCAGTACGTAGGGCACCCGGTCCTGGAGCATCAGCAGGCCCGTGGGGAGCCGCGAGACATTGTCGACGCGCAGGCTCACCCGGGCCTCGGCGGTGGCGGGCACGCGCGCGGGCGCGAGGCGGCGGCTGCCGGTGACCCGGTGCCGGGTGAGGTGGAGGACCACCACGCACACCACGGGCAGCACGGCCAGCAGCAGCCCCACCCGCAGCAGGTTCTCCTGGCCCAGCACATAGGCGCAGGCCGTCGCGGCCACGCCCGCCGCCAGGAAGGAGCGCCCCCGGGTGGTCAGCCCGCCGAACGCCGCCCACAGCCCGCCACGGGCCTCACCGCCGCGGGCCTCACCGTCGTCGGGCGGGCCGCCCGGGGCGGGCATCACAGCCTCCGGGCGCCCGGAGGCTGCTGGCCGAACGGGTCGGGCAGCGGGGTGCGCCGCAGGATGTCCACGACGATCTGCTCGGCGGTGCGCCGGCCGAGCTGGGCCTGCGCCGTGGGCAGCAGCCGGTGGGCGAGCACCGGCACCGCCAGCGCCCGGACGTCGTCGGGCAGGGCGAACTCCCGCCCGGCCAGCGCGGCCGCGGCCTTCGCCGCCCGGAGCAGATGCAGTGTCGCGCGCGGCGACGCGCCGAGTCTGAGCTCGGGGTGCTGCCGGGTGGCGCCGACCACGTCCACCGCGTAGCGCAGCACGGACTCGGCGACGTGCACGGCGCGGACCGCGTCGATCAGCTTGACGATCTCGTGGGCGTGGGCGACGGGCTGGAGGTCGTCCAGCGGGGAGAGCGCGCCGTGGGTGGTCAGCATCCGCAGCTCGGCCTCCGGGCCCGGGTAGCCGATGGACACCCGGGCCATGAAGCGGTCGCGCTGGGCCTCGGGCAGCGGGTACGTGCCCTCCATCTCGACCGGGTTCTGCGTGGCCACGACCATGAAGGGGCTGGGCAGCTCATAGGTGTGCCCGTCGATGGTGACCTGGCGCTCCTCCATCGACTCCAGCAGCGCCGACTGCGTCTTGGGCGAGGCGCGGTTGATCTCGTCGCCGATGACGATCTGCGCGAAGATCGCGCCGGGCTTGAACTCGAAGTCGCGGCGCTGCTGGTCGTAGACGCTCACACCGGTGATGTCGGAGGGCAGCAGGTCCGGGGTGAACTGGATGCGCCGCACCGAGCAGTCGACGGACCGGGCCAGCGCCTTGGCGAGCATCGTCTTGCCCACGCCCGGCACGTCCTCGATCAGCAGGTGTCCCTCGGCGAGCAGCACGGTCAGCGCCAGCCGGACGACCTCCGGCTTGCCCTCGATCACGCTTTCCACCGAGCGGCGTACCCGCTCCGCGGTGGCGGTCAGCCCCGCCGCTCCCCCCGGCTCCGCCGGAGCGGGCGGACCCCCAGGACTCCCATGGCTGGCTCGCTCGTCATAGGTCGTCACCCGGCCCTCCTCGGCCCTTCACCAGGGCCGGGGGCCCGCCGGAACCTCCGGCGGCGCATGGCCCGGCCCACCCCGCTGTGGCACCCGGGGCCGCGTGGCGACCGGGCGTCCCTACGCATTCTGGCCGTCCGCACGGCGCGGCGTCACCGCCTGTGGACAACTGGTCGGCGCGCGCCGCACCGGTCGTCCACAGGCCTTGCGGTCAGGAGCTCGGGTCGATCTCGCGCAGCAGGCCGGTCGTCACGTCGAAGACAAAGCCCCGCACGTCGTCGCGGTGGGGCAGGAACGGCGAGGTCCGCACCCGCTGCATGGACTGGCGGACGTCCTGGTCGAGGTCCTTGAACGCCTCCACGGCCCACGCCGGCCGCTGGCCGACCTCGGCCTCGATCTCGTGCCGGAAGTCCTCGGTGAGGTCCAGCAGACCGCAGCCGGTGTGGTGGATCAGCACGACCGAGCGGGTGCCCAGGGCGCGCTGGCTGATGGTGAGGGAACGGATGATGTCGTCCGTGACGACACCACCCGCGTTGCGGATGGTGTGGCAGTCGCCCAGTTCCAGGCCCAGGGCGGCGTGGAGGTCGAGACGGGCGTCCATGCACGCGACCACGGCGACCTTCAGCACGGGCCGGGCGTCCATGCCCGGGTCGGTGAACGCGGCTGCGTACCGGTCATTGGCCTCCACCAGCCGGTCGGTGACGGTGGGCTCCGAGGTGCCCGTACGGCCCTGGCCGGAGCCGGGAGTGTGCGACGGTGACGCGGATATCGGCATAGGGATGAACGTAGCCGCTGCCCGGCCGCCGCGCACGCGCGGGCGTCCCTGACCAGGGCAGCGCCCGGTAACCGGCCGTTCACCGAGCCCGCCCGGCCGCCGCCCGGCCGCTGTCCGGAGCTGGTCGTTCCGCCGGGTGGTCCCCGCCGCGCGGGCGGTTGGACGCGCACGCACCGGCCGGTTGATTGACCGCGAGGACCAGTGGACTAAAGTGGCGCGAAGTGGGAGGCGTGACGCTCCCCGGAACGCTCCCCGGAACCGAAGAACCACCACGTGGCACGGTGCGTACGTACCCCTCGGCCTCCTCCCGCTCCCGGTCGCCCGGCGTCACTTCCCCGGCGCCGGAACGTCCGTTCCCCTTCGAGCGGGCGGGGACCCGGCGGTACGCGGCGCCGCGCCTCTCCCATATCTCAGAAGGGCGCATGAGCAGCAACGCGCGACACGTCCCCGTCATGCTCCAGCGCTGCCTGGACATGCTCGCCCCCGCGCTGACCGCGCCCGGAGCCGTCGTGGTCGACTGCACCCTCGGCGCCGGCGGGCACAGCGAGGCGTTGCTCAAGACCTTCCCCGACGCCCGGCTCGTCGCCCTCGACCGCGACCCCACCGCGCTCGCGCTCGCCGGCGAGCGGCTCGCCCCCTACGGCGACCGCGCCACGCTGGTGCGCGCCGTCTACCACGAGCTGCCCGAGGTGCTGGAGCGGCTGGGTATCCCGAAGGTCCAGGGCGTCCTCTTCGACCTCGGCGTCTCCTCCATGCAGCTCGACGAGGCCGACCGAGGCTTCGCCTACGCGCAGGACGCCCCGCTGGACATGCGCATGGACCAGACGACCGGCGTCAGCGCCGCCGAGGTCCTCAACACCTACCCGCCGGGCGAGCTGGTGCGCATCCTGCGCCAGTACGGCGAGGAGAAGCAGGCCAAACGCATCGTCTCGGCCATCGTCCGCGAGCGGGAGAAGGAGCCCTTCAGCAACAGCGCCCGCCTCGTCGAGCTGATCCGCGACGCCCTGCCGCAGGCCGCCAAGCGCACCGGCGGCAACCCCGCCAAGCGCACCTTCCAGGCGCTGCGCATCGAGGTCAACGCCGAGCTGGCCAGCGTGGAGGCGGCCATCCCGGCCGCCGTCGCGGCCCTGGCCGTCGGTGGCCGGATCGCGGTGCTGTCCTACCAGTCGCTGGAGGACCGCATCGTCAAGAGCGTCTTCGCCGCCGGCGCCACGAGCACCGCGCCGCCCGGGCTGCCGGTGGTGCCCGAGCGCTACCAGCCGCGCCTGAAGCTGCTGACGCGCGGTGCCGAGCTGCCCACGGAAGAGGAGATCGCCGAGAACCGGCGGGCCGCCCCCGCCCGGCTGCGCGGCGCCGAACGCATCCGCGAGGACGTCCGGTGAGCCCGGCCGGACGCCGGGGCGGCCGCCTGGTGCGGCTGCTGCCCGCCGGGCCCGCGGGAGCGAAACGCACGCCGTTCGTCCTGCTGGTCGTGGTGCTCCTCGGTTCCGGCCTCATCTCGCTGCTGCTGCTGAACTCCTCCCTCAACCAGGGTTCCTTCGAGCTCAGCCGGCTCCAGCGCACCACCACAGAACTGACCGACGAGCAGCAGGCGCTCCAGCAGGAGGTCGACCAGCTCGCCGCCCCGGACGCGCTGGAGCGCCGCGCCCGGGAGCTGGGCATGATCCCCGGCGGCAGCCCCGCCTTCCTGCTGCCCGACGGCACGGTCAAGGGCGCCCCCGCCCCCGCGACCACCGCCAACCCCGCCGACCCGGCGGCCTTCGCGCCCCCCGAGCCCCGTGGCCTGCCCCCGCTGGCCCCCGACCCCCTCGTCGCCCCGGCCACCCCCGGGCCGCCGCCCGCCGTGCTCCGCGGCGGGGAAGCGCCGGCCCCGGCGGTACAGGCCCCCGCGCGGCCCCCGGCCGCCGGGCGGCCCGCCGACGCCCCCGCGCCGGCACGTCCCAACCCGGCCCTCCCCCCGGCCCCGGTGGGCGGGAACCCCCAACAGGTCAGGTAGGTGAGTCGTGACGGCGCCCAGGCAGCCCCGCCGCCCGGTTCCCGGGCCCGCGCGTCCCGTCGCCCGGCCGGCGCGCCCCCGCCCCGGTGACCGCTCCCTGCGGCTGGGCAACCCCCGGCCCCGGCTGCGGGCGATCGGCGTGGGGCTCACGCTCGTCCTGCTGGTCTTCACGGTCCGGCTGCTCCAGGTGCAGGCCGTCGACGCCAGCGCCTACGCGGCCCGCGCCAACGTCAACCGCTACATCCCGGTGACGCTGGCCGCCGAGCGCGGCGCCATCACCGACCGCACCGGTGTGGACCTGGCCACCACCGTCGACGCCTACGACATCACCGCCGCCCCCGACCTGCTCACCCCCGAGCGGATCAAGGCCGAGGGCGCGGCCGCGCAGGCCGCCAAGCTGCTGGCCCCCGTCCTCGGCGAGGACGCGGGCGTCCTGACGGAGAAGCTCACCGCCAACCCCAAGTCGAAGTACGTCGTACTGGCCCGCCGGCAGACCCCGCAGGTCTGGAAGAAGATCGCGGACCTGAAGAAGGCACAGCAGGAGAAGGCCCGCCGCAAGCAGGGCGTCAACGTCCTGGCCGGGGTGAACCGCGAGTCGCACAGCAAGCGCGTCTACCCCAACGGCGAGCTGGCCGCCGGCCTGCTGGGCTTCGTCAACGGCGACGGCCGGGGCAGCGGCGGCCTGGAGGCCCAGCTGGAGGAGACCCTCGCCGGCCAGAACGGCAAGCGCGTCTACGCCCAGTCCGGCGGCCGGCAGGTGCCCACCGGCGACATGAAGGAACAGGCCGCCGTGCCCGGCTCCGACGTGGAGCTGACCATCGACCGCGACATCCAGTGGGCGGCCCAGAACGCCGTCGCCAAGCAGGTGCGCGATTCCGGCGCGGACCGGGGCTACGTCGTCGTCCAGGACACCCGCAGCGGCCAGATCCTGGCCATGGCCAACGCCCCCGGCTACGACCCCAACGACCTGGAGCACGCCGACCGTTCCGCACTGGGCAACGCCGCCCTCCAGGACGCCTACGAGCCCGGCAGCGTCAGCAAGATCATGACGATGGCGGCCGTGCTGGAGGAGGGCGTCGCCACGCCCGACACCCATGTGGAGGTCCCCAACCGGCTGCCGCGCGCCGACCGGGCCTTCGCCGACGACGTGGACCACCCCACCTGGCACCTGACCCTCAACGGAGTGCTCGCCAAGTCCAGCAACATCGGCACCATCCTGGCCAGCGAGCAGCTGGGCAAGACCCGGGAGGAGGCCAACGAGGTCCTCTACACCTACCTCCGCAAGTTCGGCATCGGCCGCCCCACCGGCCTCGGCTTCCCCGGGGAGACGCCCGGCCTGCTGGCCAGGCCGGGGGAATGGAAGTCCTCGCGGGCCTACACCATCCCCTTCGGCCAGGGCCTGTCCCTCAACGCCGTCCAGGCCGCCTCCGTCTACTCCACCATCGCGGCCGGCGGCGAGCGCGTACAGCCCTCCCTGGTGCGCGGCACCAAGGGGCCCGACGGCCGCTTCACCCCCGCCCAGACGTCCCCGCGCACCCGGGTGATCAGCGAGAAGACCGCCCGGCAGCTGTCGGAGATGCTGGAGTCGGTCGTCGACGACCAGGAGGGCACCGGCACCAAGGCGAAGATCCCCGGCTACCGGGTCGCGGGCAAGACCGGCACGTCCAACCGGGTGGACCCCACCACCGGCCGCTACCACGGCTACACCGCCTCCTTCGCCGGCTTCGCCCCCGCCGACCAGCCCCGGATCACCGTCTACTGCGCCATCCAGAACCCCACCAAGGGCAGCTACTTCGGCGGCCAGGTCTGCGGTCCGGTCTTCAAGCAGGTCATGGAGTTCGCGCTGAAGACCCTCCAGGTGCCCCCGTCGGGCACCCGGCCGCCGCGGCTGCCGGTGAGCTACGAGTGAGCCGGGCCGGCCGTGACGACGATCACTCCCGACCCGGGGAACCGCGGCCGGCGACGCCCCTCGCTTCGCGACGAGGCGGGTGCGCCCGGTACGCTCACCGCCGTGCCCCACGCTGATCAGTCCCACACCACCTCCCAGGACACGCCCGCCGTGTCCCCGGGAGCGCCCCGCCCCACCCGGGTCAGCCCCGTGCCCCTCACGGAGCTGGCCGCTCAGCTGGGCATCGCCGCCCCCGAGGGCGCGGAGGCCGTCGCGGTCACCGGGATCACCCATGACTCGCGCGCCGTCCGCCCGGGCGACGTCTACGCTGCGTTGCCCGGCGCCCGCTTCCACGGCGCGGACTTCGCCGCGCAGGCCGCGGGCCTCGGCGCCGCCGCCGTGCTGAGCGACCCGGCGGGCGCCGAGCGCGCCGCCGCCACCGGCCTGCCCGTGCTGACCGTGGCCGCGCCGCGCGAGCGCATGGGCGCCCTGGCCGCCACGATCTACGGCGAGCCCGCCCGCGAGCTGCTGACCGTCGGCATCACGGGCACCTCCGGCAAGACCACCACCGCCTACCTGATCGAGGGCGGCCTGCGCGCCATGGGCGGCCCCACCGGCCTGATCGGCACCGTGGAGTCCCGCATCGGCGACGAGCGGATCAAGTCGGAGCGCACCACCCCCGAGGCCACCGACCTCCAGGCGCTGTTCGCGGTGATGCGCGAGCGCGGCGTCCGCTCGCTCGCCATGGAGGTCTCCAGCCACGCCCTGCGGCTCGGCCGCGTCGACGGCTGCGTCTTCGACGTCGCCGTCTTCAACAACCTCAGCCCCGAGCACATGGAGTTCCACTCGGGCATGGAGGACTACTTCGCCGCCAAGGCGGAGCTGTTCACCAAGGAGCGCAGCCGCCTCGGCGTGGTCAACGCCGACGACGAGTACGGCCGCCGACTCGCCGCGGGCGAGTCCGAGGTCCCGGTGATCACCTTCTCCGCCGAGGGCCGCGAGGACGCCGACTGGCGCGCCGCCGACGTCGAGATCGGCCCGTTCGACTCCACCTTCACCGTGCTCGGCCCCGAGGGCGTCTCCGTGACCGCCAGGGCGCCGCTCGCCGGCCCGTTCAACGTCGCCAACGCCCTGGCCGCGATCGTCGCGCTCGTCGCCGCCGGTGCGCAGCCGCAGGCGGCCGCCGACAGCGTCGCGGCCGTCCCCGGCGTCCCCGGCCGGCTGGAGCGCGTGGACGCGGGCCAGCCCTACCTGGCCGTCGTCGACTACGCCCACAAGACGGACGCCGTCGAATCGGTTCTCCGCGCCCTGCGCGCGGTCGGCAGCGGCCGCGTCCACGCCGTGCTCGGCTGCGGCGGCGACCGCGACACCACCAAGCGCGCCCCCATGGGCCGCGCGCTGGCCCGCCTCGCCGACACGGCCGTGCTGACCTCCGACAACCCCCGCTCCGAGGATCCCCTCGCGATCCTCGCCGCCATGCTCGCGGGCGCCGCCGAGGTGCCCGCCGCCGAGCGCGGCACCGTCCTCCTGATGGAGGACCGCGCCGCCGCCATCGCCGCCGCCGTCGCCCGCGCCGAACCCGGCGACACCGTCCTGGTCCTCGGCAAGGGCCACGAACAGGGCCAGGACATCGCCGGAGTGGTACGCCCCTTCGACGACCGCCAGGTGCTGCGCGAGGCCATCGAGCACCGGCAGGCGGCCACCACGCACCGGAACGATCAGGGATGACCAACCGCCATGCGCGCACAACCCTCCCCCCGGCAGCTCCCCCGAACGGCAGGAGGTGACCTCCGGTGATCGCACTGACCCTCGCCGAGATCGCCGCGATCGTCGGCGGACAGCAGCACGACATACCGGACCCGGGGCTCATCGCCACCGGCCCGGTCGTGATCGACTCCCGTGAGGTGCGGCCCGGCAGCCTCTTCGCCGCGCTGCCCGGCGACCGTGTCGACGGCCACGACTACGCCGAGCGCGCCATCGCCTCGGGCGCGGCGGCCGTACTGGCCGCTCGGCCCGTCGGCGTACCCGCGATCGTCGTCCCCGACGTCGTCGAGGCACTGGGCGCCCTCGCCCGCGCCGTGGTGGAGCGGCTCGGCGCCACCGTCGTCGGCCTCACCGGCTCGGCCGGCAAGACCAGCACCAAGGACCTGATCGCCCAGCTGCTGGAGCGCCTCGGCCCGACCGTGTGGACGCCCGGCAACTTCAACAACGAGATCGGCCTGCCGGTCACGGCCCTGATGGCGACCGACGACACCCGTCACCTCGTGCTGGAGATGGGCGCCCGGGGCATCGGCCACATCCGGTACCTCGCCGGGCTCACCCCGCCCCGCGTCGGCCTCGTCCTCAACGTCGGCACCGCCCACATCGGCGAGTTCGGCGGCCGCGAGGCGATCGCCGAGGCCAAGGGCGAACTGGTCGAGGTGCTGCCCGCCGCCGACGAGGGCGGCGTCGCCGTGCTCAACGCCGACGACCCCCTGGTCCGCGCCATGAGCGCCCGCACCAAGGCCCGTACGCTCCTCTTCGGCGAGGCCCCGGACGCGGACGTCCGGGCGGAGCAGGTCCGGCTCGACGACTTCGGCCGGCCCTCCTTCACGCTTCACACACCCACCGGGTGCGCCGACGTGACCATGCGGCTGTACGGTGAGCACCACGTGTCGAACGCGCTCGCCGCGGCCGCCGTCGCCCATGAGCTGGGCATGCCCGTAGCGGAGATCGCCGCCGCGCTCTCCGGGGCGGGCCAGCTCTCCCGCTGGCGCATGGAGGTCACCGAGCGCGCGGACGGCGTGACGATCGTCAACGACGCCTACAACGCGAACCCCGAATCCATGCGAGCGGCGCTGCGCGCGCTGGCCGCGATGGGCGAAGCCGCCCGGGCTAGGGGTGGACGGACGTGGGCAGTACTCGGTCGGATGGCCGAGCTGGGCGAGGAGTCACTCGCCGAGCACGACGCGGTCGGACGGCTGGTCGTCCGGCTCAATGTCGGCAAGCTCGTGGCAGTCGGGGGCAGGGAAGCGGCCTGGTTGCAGATGGGCGCCTATAACGAGGGTTCGTGGGGTGAGGAGTCGGTGCACGTGTCCGACGCGCAGGCGGCCGTCGACCTGTTGCGCAGTGAGCTGCGCCCGGGAGACGTCGTGCTGTTGAAGGCGTCCCGGTCGGCGGGGCTGGAGCGGGTGGCCGAGGCGCTGCTCGCGGTCGACGGCGAGGTCGCCGGCTGATGAACCAGATCCTCTTCGCGGGTGTCATCGGTCTGATCCTGACCCTCATCGGCACCCCGCTGCTGATCAAGTTCCTCGCCCGCAAGGGCTATGGCCAGTTCATCCGCGACGACGGCCCCCGCGGCCACGCCGGGAAGAAGGGCACGCCCACCATGGGCGGCATCGCCTTCATCCTGGCCACGCTGATCGCGTACGCCCTGACGAAGGTGATCACCAGCCACTCGCCGACGACCTCGGGCCTGCTGGTGCTCTTCCTGACCGCCGGCATGGGTCTGGTCGGCTTCCTCGACGACTACATCAAGATCGTCAAGCAGCGCAGCCTCGGTCTGCGCGCCAAGGCGAAGATGGCCGGCCAGCTGATCGTCGGTATCGCCTTCGCCGTCCTCGCGCTCCAGTTCGCCGACACCCGGGGCCAGACCCCGGCCTCCACGCGGCTGTCCTTCACCCAGGACTTCGGCTGGTCCGTCGGCCCCGTGATCTTTGTGATCTGGGCGCTGTTCATGATCCTCGCGATGTCGAACGGCGTGAACCTCACCGACGGCCTCGACGGCCTGGCCACCGGCGCCTCCGTGATGGTCTTCGGCGCGTACGTCTTCATCGGCACCTGGCAGCACGGCCAGTGGTGCGGCAACTCGCTCACCGCCGGCGCCGCCTGTTACGAGGTGCGCGACCCGCTCGACCTCGCCGTGGTCGCCTCGGCCCTGATGGGCTCCTGCTTCGGCTTCCTGTGGTGGAACACCTCGCCCGCCAAGATCTTCATGGGTGACACCGGCTCGCTCGCCCTCGGCGGCGCCCTCGCGGGCCTGGCGATCTGCTCCCGCACCGAGCTGCTGCTCGCCCTCCTGGGCGGTCTGTTCGTCCTCATCACCATGTCCGTGGTGATCCAGGTCGGCTCGTTCCGGATGACCGGGAAGCGCGTCTTCCGGATGGCCCCGCTCCAGCACCACTTCGAGCTCAAGGGGTGGAGCGAAGTCCTTGTGGTGGTCCGCTTCTGGATCATCCAGGGCCTGTGCGTGGCCGTCGGACTCGGAATCTTCTACGCCGGATGGTTGGCCATCAAGTGAGCACCGCGGAGTTCAGCGGCAAGCACATCACCGTCGCCGGCCTCGGCGTGAGCGGCGTCAGCGCCGCCCGCGCCCTGGCCGGCCTCGGCGCGACCGTCACCGTCGTCGACGGTGGCGACGGCGAGGCCCTGCGCGAGCGCGCGGCCGCCCTGGAGGCCGCCGGGATCACCGTCCGCCTCGCCGACGCCGACACCCTGCCCGAGGGCACCGACCTCGTCGTCACCTCGCCCGGCTGGAAGCCCGACAGCCCGCTCTTCGCGGCCGCCGCCGAGGCGGGCGTGGACGTGGTCGGCGACGTCGAGATCGCCTGGCGGCTGCGCGGCCCGGACGCCGCGCCCTGGCTGGCGATCACCGGCACCAACGGCAAGACCACCACCGTGCAGATGCTCGCCTCCATCCTGAAGGCCGCCGGGCTGCGCACGGCCGCCGTGGGCAACATCGGCACCCCGATCATCGACGTGGTGCTCGGCGACGAGCCCCACGACGTGCTCGCCGTCGAGCTCTCCAGCTACCAGCTGCACTGGGCGCCCTCGCTGCGCGCCCACTCCGCGGCCGTGCTCAACCTCGCCCCCGACCACCTCGACTGGCACGGCTCCATGCGCGCCTACGCCGCCGACAAGGGCCGGATCTACGAGGGCAACGAGATCGCCTGCGTCTACAACGTCGAGGACCCGCGCACCGAGCGCCTGGTGGAGCAGGCCGACGTCGAGGAGGGCTGCCGGGCCATCGGCTTCACCCTCGGCGCCCCCGGCCCCTCCATGCTCGGCGTCGTCGACGGCCTGCTCGTCGACCGCGCCTTCGTGGAAAACCGCCACCAGCAGGCCCAGGAGCTGGCCGAGGTCTCCGACGTCCACCCGCCGGCCCCGCACAACATCGCCAACGCCCTGGCCGCCGCCGCCCTGGCCCGCGCCTTCGGCGTGGAGGCCGCGGCCGTCCGCGACGGCCTGCGCGCCTTCCGGCCCGACGCCCACCGCATCGCCCACGTCGCCGACGTCGACGGCGTCGCCTACGTGGACGACTCCAAGGCCACCAACACCCACGCCGCCCAGGCGTCGCTCGCGGCGTACGGGTCGATCGTGTGGATCGCCGGCGGCCTCGCCAAGGGCGCCACCTTCGACGACCTGGCCGCCTCCGCCGCGAAGCGGCTGCGCGGAGTCGTCCTGATCGGGGCCGACCGGGCGCTGATCAGGGAAGCCCTGACGCGACACGCCCCGGATGTGCCGGTGGTGGACCTCGACCGGACCGACACTGGGGCGATGGCCGAGGCGGTCCGTGAGGCGGCGCGGCTCGCCGGCCCGGGGGACACCGTCCTCATGGCCCCGGCCTGTGCGTCGATGGACATGTTCACCAACTACAACGAGCGCGGCGAGGCCTTCGCCGAGGCGGTGCGGGCCCTGGCGGCCGGCCGCGGCAAGGACGCGTAGCCCGCCGGTCCCCGCGGCCGGGCGCCGCGCCCGCAACCGACGAGCGCGGCGATCCGGCCCGGCGACGCGGCCGGACGGCGCGGGAGACAGCGGAGGCGACCCGGATGCACGCGGACGACATGCTGACACCGGCCGGCGTGTGGACGGCCCTGCGCGGGCCCGCGGCGGGCTCCCGGTCCGTACGGGCGCCCCGCCCGGCGGCCCGTGGCGGGTCCGGGCGCTCCCCCGCGCCCCGGCGGCCCCCCCGGGGCCGGGGCGGCGGTCTGCGGGGCCTCCACGCCCGCGCCAGGCGCGCCTGGGACCGGCCGCTGACCGCGTACTACCTGGTGCTCGGCGGCTCCCTGCTGATCACCGTGCTCGGCCTGGTGATGGTCTACTCCGCCTCCCAGATCAAGGCCCTCCAGAACGGCCTGGCCCCCAGCTACTTCTTCCGCAAACAGCTGCTGGCCGCCGCCATCGGCACCGTCCTGCTGCTCGCCGCCGCCCGCACACCGGTCCGGCTGCTGCGCGCCCTGGCCTACCCGCTGCTGGCCGTCTCGGTCTTCCTGCTCTGCCTGGTCCAGGTGCCCGGCATCGGCGAGACCATCAACGGCAACACCAACTGGATCTCGCTCGGCGGGCCCTTCCAGATGCAGCCCAGCGAGTTCGCCAAGCTCGCGCTCGTGCTGTGGGGCGCCGACCTGCTCGCCCGCAAGCACTCCAAGAAGCTCCTCACCCAGTGGAAGCACCTGCTGGTGCCGCTGGTGCCGGTCACCTTCCTGCTGCTGGGCCTGATCATGCTCGGCGGCGACATGGGCACCACCGTGGTCCTCACCGCGGTGCTCCTCGGCCTGCTGTGGGTGGCGGGCGCCCCCACCCGGCTCTTCTCCGGGGTGTTCGGAGTCACCGCCGCCCTCGCCGTACTCTTCATCAAGACCAGCGCGAACCGGATGTCCCGGCTGGAGTGCATCGGGGCCACGGACCCGGGCGACCACGACCAGTGCTGGCAGGCCGTCCACGGCATCTACGCGCTGGCCAACGGTGGCTGGTTCGGTGCCGGACTCGGGGCGAGTGTGGAAAAATGGGGTGAACTACCCGAGCCGCACACGGACTTCATCTTCGCCATCACCGGCGAGGAGCTGGGTCTCGCGGGGACGCTGTCGGTACTCGCCCTGTTCGCGGCTCTAGGCTATGCGGGTATCCGCGTGGCCGGACGCACGGAGGACCCCTTCGTGAGGTACGCCGCGGGAGGCGTGACCACCTGGATCACGGCCCAGGCCGTGGTCAACATCGGTGCGGTGCTCGGCCTGCTGCCGATCGCCGGTGTCCCGCTCCCGCTGTTCTCCTACGGAGGGTCAGCCCTGCTGCCGACCATGTTCGCCATCGGACTGCTCATCGCCTTCGCGCGCGACGAACCCGGTGCGCGGGCGGCGCTGGCCATGCGGCAGCCTGGGGTGAGATGGAAGACGATGAGACGGCGCGTCAAGAAGCGACCGTCCGGAGAGCGGTGAATTTCGGTGCATGTCGTACTCGCCGGCGGAGGAACCGCCGGACACATCGAGCCCGCGCTCGCCCTCGCGGACGCCCTGCGCAGGCAGGACCCGACCGTGGGGATCACAGCGCTGGGCACGGAGCGCGGCCTGGAGACCCGGCTGGTGCCCGAGCGGGGCTATGAGCTGGGGCTGATCCCCGCCGTACCGCTGCCCCGCAAGCCCACCCCGGAGCTGATCACCGTCCCCGGGCGGCTGCGCGGCACCATCAAGGCCGCCGAGCAGATCCTGGAGCGCACCAAGGCGGACTGCGTGGTCGGCTTCGGCGGCTATGTGGCACTGCCCGGCTACCTGGCCGCCAAGCGGCTCGGCGTGCCGATCATCGTCCACGAGGCCAACGCCCGCCCCGGCCTGGCCAACAAGATCGGCTCGCGCTACGCCGCCGGGGTCGCCGTGAGCACCCCCGACAGCAAGCTGCGCAACGCCCGCTACGTCGGCATCCCGCTGCGCCGCACCATCGCGACCCTGGACCGGGCCGCCATGCGCCCCCAGGCCCGGGCCGCCTTCGGGCTCGACCCCAACCTGCCCACGCTGCTGGTCTCCGGCGGCTCGCAGGGCGCCCGCAGGCTGAACGAGGTCGTCCAGAACGTCGTCCCGTTCCTCCAGCGCGCGGGCATCCAGGTGCTCCACGCGGTGGGTCCGAAGAACGAACTGCCGCGCGTCGACAACATGCCCGGAATGCCGCCCTATATCCCGGTATCGTATGTAGACCGGATGGACCTCGCGTACGCCGCGGCCGACATGATGCTCTGCCGCGCGGGCGCGATGACCGTCGCCGAGCTGTCCGCCGTCGGCCTCCCGGCGGCCTATGTCCCGCTGCCCATCGGCAACGGCGAGCAGCGGCTCAACGCCCAGCCGCTGGTCAAGGCGGGCGGCGGCCTGCTGGTCGACGACGCCGAGCTCACCCCCGAGTGGGTGACGTCCAATGTGCTTCCGGTGCTGTCCGATCCGCACCGGCTGTACGACATGTCCCGGGCCGCCGCCGAGTTCGGCCGGCGCGACGCCGACGAGCTGCTGGTCGGCATGGTGTACGAGGCGATCGCCGCACGCAGAGCGGGCTGACGGCCCGTAGGAGCAGGAGGCTGGGGAACGTGGCCGGACCGACGACCGCCCGGCGTGGGGCCGCTAAGAACGGCAAGTCCAAGTCCTCCGGGGCCGCGAGGTCTTCCGGGTCCTCCGGATCGCCCAGGCGGCCCAAGCCGTCCCGGTCACCGTCCTCCGGCACGCCCCGGCGGGGCCGCGCGCCCCGCCGGAGCGGCCCGGGCGGCCCCCGCTCCCGCCTCCGCTCCGGCGTGCGCGGACCGCTCGTCTGGGCGGTCGTCAGCCTGCTGTCCGGCGCCGCCGCCATCTGGGTGCTCTACGGCTCCGGCTGGCTGCGCGTCACCCGCGTGGAGGTCAGCGGCACCACGGTGCTGACGGCCGCACAGGTGCGCGAGGCGGCCCGGGTGCCGCTGGGCGACCCCCTGGCGTCCGTGGACACCGACGCCATCGAGGAACGGCTGCTGACCCGGCTGAAGCGGATCGAGTCGGTGGACGTCGTACGTTCCTGGCCGCACGCGATCGGTCTGAAAGTGACCGAACGACGCCCCAAGGTCCTGCTCGAAAAGAGCGGGAAGTTTATTGAAATCGACGGCAGCGGAGTGCGCTTCGCCACAGTCGATCAAGCCGTGCCCGGGGTGCCCCGGCTCGTGGTGGAGAGCTCCGGCCCGTCCGCCGGCCGCCGGTTCGGCGTGGAGCGGCTGGAGCGCGAGGCCGCCCGCGTCGCCGCCGACCTGCCCGCCGAGGTGCGCCGGGACACCAGGGCCATCCGGGTGCGCTCCTACGACTCCATCACCGTGGAGCTGACGGATGATCGGACGATCGCCTGGGGCAGTGGTGAGCGGGGCGAGGCGAAGGCCCGTACGCTCGTCGCGCTCCTCAAAGCCGCGGGGGGCGCGAAACACTTCGATGTGAGCGCCCCGGCGGCGCCTGCGGTGTCCGGGAGTTGACGTCGTTCCCGGCTGGCCAGCACCCTGGTTGGCTACGGCTATGGGTGATCACATAGGGTGAAAAGAAAAACGGGAGGTTCGGCGTGTTCGTTGAAGCGCCGCCGCTTGTCGACTTAGTGTCCTGCTTCAGAGAACCCAGGGAACAGTGACACCGGTAACCCTAAACTTCAACGTTAGGGTTCGGGTCGGCATTGAGAACCGCCCCCAGGCATACGTAACTCGAGGCGAGAGGCCTTCGACGTGGCAGCACCGCAGAACTACCTCGCAGTCATCAAGGTCGTCGGTATCGGCGGCGGTGGCGTGAACGCCATCAACCGGATGATCGAGGTCGGTCTCAAGGGCGTCGAGTTCATCGCGATCAACACCGATGCACAGGCCCTGCTGATGAGCGACGCCGACGTCAAGCTCGACGTCGGCCGGGAGCTCACGCGCGGCCTCGGCGCCGGCGCGAACCCCGATGTCGGCCGCAAGGCGGCCGAGGACCACCGCGAGGAGATCGAGGAGGTCCTCAAGGGGGCCGACATGGTCTTCGTCACCGCCGGCGAGGGCGGTGGCACCGGCACCGGCGGCGCGCCCGTCGTGGCCAACATCGCCCGCTCGCTGGGCGCCCTGACGATCGGTGTGGTCACCCGCCCCTTCACCTTCGAGGGCCGGCGCCGGGCGAACCAGGCCGAGGACGGCATCGCCAGCCTCCGCGACGAGGTCGACACCCTCATCGTCATCCCCAACGACCGGCTGCTGTCCATCTCGGACCGCCAGGTGAGCGTGCTCGACGCGTTCAAGTCGGCCGACCAGGTCCTGCTCTCCGGTGTCCAGGGCATCACCGACCTGATCACCACCCCGGGCCTGATCAACCTGGACTTCGCGGACGTCAAGTCCGTGATGTCCGAGGCGGGCTCGGCCCTCATGGGCATCGGCTCGGCCCGCGGCGACGACCGTGCCGTGGCCGCCGCCGAGATGGCCATCTCCTCGCCGCTGCTGGAGGCGTCCATCGACGGCGCCCGCGGTGTGCTGCTCTCCATCTCCGGCGGCTCCGACCTCGGTCTCTTCGAGATCAACGAGGCCGCGCAGCTGGTCAGCGAGGCCGCCCACCCCGAGGCCAACATCATCTTCGGTGCCGTCATCGACGACGCCCTGGGCGACGAGGTCCGCGTCACGGTCATCGCGGCCGGCTTCGACGGCGGCCAGCCGCCGGCCAAGGGCAGCCGCGACAAGGTGCTCGGCGGTTCCTCCTCCTACGGCTCCGGCCGCGAGGAGAGCCAGGTCGGCGCCCCCGGCCGGCAGGCCCCGGCACAGTCCGAGCCGTCCCGCCCGTCCTTCGGCGGTCTCGGCGGCGTGACCCCGCGCACCGAGGAGCCCGCGGTCGAGCCGTCGCCGGTCGCCGAGGTGCCCCCGCCGCCGGTCAGCTCCCCGCAGGTGCCGCCGGCCCGTCCGTACCAGGACTCGACGGCCGAGGAACTGGACGTTCCCGACTTCCTCAAGTGAGCAGTCCGAAGTGAACCGGTCCACCGGCGACCGGGCCTGAAGCCGACCCAGCCCGAAGTGACACCGAAGAACCACTGAACGGCACCGAGTGATAGGGCAGCAGCACACAGTGCCCCCCGTAGAACACGTGGCACACGCGAGCGGCGCGCACTTCGCCTCCACCGACAGGTGGGGCGGGGTGAGCGCCGCTCCGTATGCGGAGCTCAACCTCGGCGGAGCGGTCGGCGACGACCCGGCCGCCGTCCGGACCAACCGCCGGCGGGCGGCCGAGGCCCTCGGTCTCGACCCGGCCGCCGTCGTCTGGATGAACCAGGTGCACGGCAACGACGTCGCCGTGGTGGACGGGCCCTGGGCGGCGAACGGGCGACCGGCGGACGAGATCCCGGCGGTGGACGCGGTGGTGACCACCCGTCGGGGCCTGGCCCTCGCGGTCCTCACCGCCGACTGCGTCCCGGTGCTCCTGGCCGATCCGGTCGCCGGAATCACGGGCGCCGCCCACGCCGGGCGGCCGGGACTGGTCGCCGGGGTGGTCCCGGCGGTGGTCGCGGAGATGCTCCGGCTCGGCGCCGAGCCGGACCGGATCGTCGGACACATCGGCCCCTCGGTCTGCGGCGGCTGCTACGAGGTGCCCGAGGCGATGCGCGCCGAGGTCGCCGAGGCGGCGCCCGAATCCTGGGCCACCACCCGGCGGGGCACCCCGGCGGTGGACGTGGCGAACGGGGTAGCGGCCCAGCTCGGCCGAATGGGCGTCACGGGCGTCGGCAGATCGGACGTCTGCACGATGGAGTCCGCCGACCACTTCTCCTACCGGCGCGAGCGGACCACGGGACGGCTGGCCTCCTATGTGTGGCTGGAGGAGCAGTCATGACGGACCGCAAGGACCAGTTGGCCGAGAACCTCGCCCGTGTGGAGGAACGTATCTCCTCCGCCTGCGCCTCGGCCGGCAGACAGCGGAACGAGGTGACCCTGATCGTGATCACCAAGACCTACCCCGCGAGCGACGTCCGTCTCCTCGCGGAGCTGGGGGTCCGTCACGTCGGCGAGAACCGCGACCAGGACGCCGCCCCCAAGGCGGCGGAGTGCTCGGATCTGCCCCTTACCTGGCACTTCGTCGGACAGTTGCAGACAAACAAGGTCCGATCGGTGGTGGATTACGCCGGTCTGGTGCACTCCGTTGACCGGGACCGACTGGTCACGGCCCTGTCCCAGTCGGCCGTCCGGGCCGGGCGGGAGACCAAGCTCGACTGCCTGATCCAGGTGGCGCTCGACGCGGAGTCCGGGGAGCGCGGGACACGGGGAGGTGTCGCGCCCGACGGCGTGGCGGCCCTGGCCGACGCGATCGCCGGGGCGGAAGGGCTGCGGCCGGCGGGGCTGATGACGGTCGCTCCGCTCAGCGGACCCTTCGCGGGCAGGCCGAGAGCCGCTTTTGACCGGCTGATGGAAATCGCAACGGACCTGCGCGCGGCTCATCCGACTGCGAACATGGTGTCAGCAGGGATGAGCGCGGATCTCGAGGACGCCGTGGCGGCCGGTGCGACACATGTACGTGTCGGCTCAGCGGTACTCGGAGTCCGACCCCGGCTCGGGTAACGTCGCCAGGAAGTCGGACCACAGCAGAAAATATGGTCATTCCCGCCAAAAGGCGGGCGGACCGCGTGGATCCGGGCGCCGTTGACGGAGCCGATCCACCACAGAGCGGAGGATGCGGAGAATGGCCGGCGCGATGCGCAAGATGGCGGTCTACCTCGGCCTCGTGGAGGACGATGGGTACGACGGCCCGGGGTTCGACCCCGATGACGAGTTCGAACCTGAGCCGGAGCCGGACCGGCGCCGGCAGCAGCAACACCAGGCGCACACGGCACAACAGACGCAATCGGACGAACCGGTTCGAGTCGCCCAGCCGCCCGCGCAGCGCGAACCCGCTCCGCTCGTAGCGGAACCGGGACGACCCGCCCGAATCGCCCCCGTGTCGTCCATCACACCCGAACGCCACTCTCTGGAGAAGAACGCACCGGTGATCATGCCCAAGGTTGTGTCCGAGCGGGAGCCCTACCGCATCACCACATTGCATCCCCGGACCTACAACGAGGCCCGTACCATCGGGGAACACTTCCGTGAGGGCACTCCGGTGATCATGAATCTCACCGAGATGGACGACACCGATGCGAAGCGACTTGTCGACTTCGCGGCCGGTCTGGTCTTCGGACTCCACGGCAGCATCGAGCGGGTGACACAGAAGGTGTTCCTGCTGTCGCCTGCTAACGTCGATGTCACGGCGGAGGACAAGGCCCGCATCGCAGAGGGTGGGTTCTTCAACCAGAGCTGAGACGCAACACCGGGCAATCCGGACAACGGCCAGTCAGGCCGAGGTACGAGCAAGGGGAGAGGGAAGCGCGGGATGGGCATCGCACAGCAGGTGATCTACATCGCGCTGTACTGCTTCCTGATCGTGCTGATCTTCCGGCTGGTGATGGATTACGTCTTCCAGTTCGCCCGCTCGTGGCAACCCGGTAAGGCGATGGTGGTCCTCCTGGAGGCCACCTACACTGTCACCGATCCGCCACTCAAGCTTCTGCGGCGGGTCATCCCGCCGCTGCGTCTCGGGGGCGTAGCGCTCGACCTGTCCTTCTTCGTACTGATGATCATCGTCTACATCCTGATCACCGTCGTGAGCCGGCTGTGAACGCGGCTGTGAACGATACGGTCTTGCCGATTGCCGACGACTACGTTGAGGTGAAGAAGAGATGCCGCTGAGCCCCGAGGACGTGCGGAACAAGCAGTTCACGACCGTCCGCCTCCGAGAAGGCTATGACGAGGACGAGGTCGATGCCTTTCTCGACGAGGTGGAGGCGGAACTGACCCGCCTGCTCCGGGAGAATGAGGACCTGCGCGCCAAGCTGGCCGCCGCGACGCGTGCCGCCGCGCAGAACCAGCAGCAGAACATGCGTAAGCCGGAGCCCCAGGACCAGCGACCCGGCGCTCCGGTGCCCGCCGCCATATCGGGCCCGCAGCCGGTGCCGCCGAACCAGCAGCAGATGGGCGGTCCGCCGCAGCTTCCGGGCGGTGCCCCGCAGCTGCCGGCCGGTCCGGGCGGTCACGGCCACGGTCCCCAGGGTCCGCACGGTCCCGGCCCGATGGGACAGAACGGTCCGATGGGTGGCCCGATGGGCGGCCCCATGGGACAGAACGGACCGATGGGGCAGAACCCCATGGGGCAGAACGGACCGATGGGCCAGAACGGTCCGATGGGTCAGAACCCCATGGCGCAGAACCCCATGGCACAGAACGCCCCCATGGGCGCACCGCAGCTGCCGCAGCCGGGCCAGGGTCCGGGCGGCGACAGCGCGGCCCGTGTTCTCTCGCTCGCGCAGCAGACGGCCGATCAGGCGATCGCGGAGGCCCGTTCCGAGGCCAACAAGATCGTCGGCGAGGCCCGCAGCCGCGCCGAGGGTCTGGAGCGGGACGCCCGTGCCAAGGCGGACGCCCTGGAGCGGGACGCCCAGGAGAAGCACCGTGTCGCGATGGGCTCCCTGGAGTCCGCCCGCGCCACGCTGGAGCGCAAGGTCGAGGACCTGCGCGGCTTCGAGCGCGAGTACCGCACGCGACTGAAGTCCTACCTGGAGAGCCAGCTGCGTCAGCTGGAGAACCAGGCGGACGACTCGCTGGCCCCGCCGCGCACCCCGGCCGCCGCGTCGCTGCCGCCGGCCCCCTCGATGAGCGGGTCGATGGCCTCGGCCGGTGCGAGCATGGGCGGTCACTCCATGGGCGGCAACCAGTCCATGGGCGGCCACGGCGGCCCGTCGACGGGTGCCCCGTCGTACGGCGGTCAGCAGCAGATGTCTCCGGCCATGACGCAGCCGATGGCTCCGGTGCGGCCGCAGGGTCAGCAGCCGATGCAGGCGCCTTCGCCGATGCGTGGGTTCCTCATCGATGAGGACGACAACTGACGGTTCGCGAACCGTCGGCACACATTGGGCCGGGCCCCTGGGTGATCCCAGGGGCCCGGCCCAATTGCGCGCCTTCGGCG